>CAYINH010000041.1:7037-12902 GCA_964364615.1 uncultured Gemmatimonadaceae bacterium | reverse complement strand
ATGCCGTCGCCGGCTATCACCCGGACCCGGGCCCGGGACTGGTCCGGGGTGACCGTCACGGCGGTGATGGTGACCCGGCCGACCCGGGGATCACGGATCTCCTGGATCAACGCTTCGCCGAGCACCTGCCGCACCGTCTCGGCGACCTGACCACTTCGGTGGATGTTCTTCTTCATCCGGCTACTTCCCTTCAGCCGCCACGTCGCCGAGCGTCCGGCGGACTTCCTCGACCTTGAAGGCCTCGATCCGATCGCCCACCTTCAGGTCGTTGTAGTTCTCGACGCCGATACCGCACTCGAGACCTTCGCGGACTTCCTTGACGTCGTCCTTGAACCGCTTGAGGCTGCTGAGCCCGCCGGTATACACCGCGACGCCATCGCGGACCACGCGGACCTTGGCGGTCCGGGTGATGGTCCCTTCGCGCACGGTACAACCGGCGATGGTGCCCACCCGGGAGATCTTGAAGACCTCGAGCACCTCGGCCTCACCCAGCACGACCTCCTTCTGGGTCGGTTTGAGCATCCCTTCGAGCGCCAGCCGCATCTCATCCACCGCTTCGTAGATGACCCGATAGGTGCGGACGTCCACCGACTCCCGCTCGGCTGCCGCCCGAGCATTGGCGTCAGGGCGGACCTGGAAGCCGAGGATGATCGCCCCGGACGCCTTGGCCAGGAGCACGTCGCTCTCGGTGATGGCGCCGACCCCCCGGTGGATGACGTCGACCCGCACTTCCGCGGTACTGAGCTGGCCCAGGGCATCGGCCAGAGCTTCCGCCGGACCGCCCTGGTCGGCCTTGATGATGATGGCCAGGTTGCTGATCTCGCCGGCCTGGAGGGCGCGGGAGATATCCTCGAGGGTGCCGCCCCGCTGGCTGCGGCGGTTCTGGGCCTCTCGTTCGAGCCGCTGCCGCTTCTGGGCAATCTCTCGCGCCTGGCCCGCGTCGGCCACCACCATGAAGGTGTCGCCGGCGGAGGGGACGCCCTCAAACCCGAGCACCTGGACGGGCACCGACGGGCCGGCCGACTTCACCGGATTGCCCCGTTCGTCAAACAGCGCCCGGACCCGGCCGGAGAACTTGCCGCAGATGAAGTTGGCGCCGGCGACCAGGGTGCCTCGCCGGACCAGGACGGTGGCCAGCGGGCCCTTGCCGGGATCGAGGGTGGCCTCGAGGACCGCGCCCTGCGCCGCGCCCACCGGGCTGGCCTTGAGGTCGAGGATCTCGGCCTGGAGGAGCACCTGCTCCAGCAGTTGAGGAACCCCCTTGCCGGTCTTGGCCGAGAGCTCGACGCAGAGCACCTGCCCGCCGAACTCCTCCAGCACCACGTTGTGCTGCAGCAGGTCCTGCTTGACCTTGGGGATGTTGGCGGAAGGCAGATCCACCTTGTTGATCGCGACCACCATGGGCACGCCGGCATTCCTGGCGTGGCTGATGGCCTCGATCGTCTGGGGCATCACCTGGTCGTCGGCCGCGATCACCAGCACCACGATATCCGTGACCTGGGCCCCGCGAGCCCGCATCGCGGTGAAGGCCTCGTGACCAGGGGTGTCCAGGAAGGTGAGGACCTTGCCACCCGCCACCTCGACGTTGTACGCGCCGATGTGCTGGGTGATGCCCCCGGCCTCGCCGGCGACGATGTTGGCCTTCCGGATGAAGTCGAGCAGTGACGTCTTGCCGTGGTCGACGTGGCCCATGATGGTCACCACCGGCGGGCGGGGCTCCGGGGTGCCCTCCTCCACCATGACGACGTCGGCCACATCGGCCATGTACTCGTCTTCCCGGACCGCCTCGAACCCGAACGCCCCGGCAATCAACTCGATCTGATCGAAGTCGAGCCGCTGGTTCATGGTCACCATCAACCCCAGTTCCTTGAAGGCGAACTGGACGATCTGGCTGGGGGACACCTTCATGATGTCGGCGAGTTCCGAGACCGAAATGAACTCGTTCACCCGGATCCGGGTCTTTTCCCGTTCCCGCTCTTCGGCCGCGAGGCCGGCCATCATGTCCCGGTAGGACGGGTCGTCGGACCGCCCCCGCTTGCGTCCAGCGCCGCCCCGAATGCCGGCGAGGGTCTTGAGGATGTTGGCCTGCACCACATCCTGGTCCACGTCGGGCCGGCGGTTGCGGCGTCCCTTCTTGCGGGCTCCGCCAGTCCCGCCAGCGCCGCCCCCACCACCACCGCCGCCCGGCTTCGGCGCCTCGGGCGGGCGGGAGGTCGGGGGCGATGCCCCGGGCCGTCCGCCCCGCGGCGGGGCCGGACTGGCTGAGCTGAAGACCGGTCGGGGCCCACCCTCCGGACGGCGCACCCTCGGGGGGATGAACGGCTGCTTGGCCGCTGGAGGCGCGGCGCCTCTGGCGCTGGGGAGCGGAGCGGCGGGCGGAGGGGTCGTGGCAGCTGGCTTGGGCCTGGGTTCCGCTGCCGCCGGCTCGACGGCAGGGGCATCGGATCCCGCGACCTCGGGCTCGTCCTTGAACAGCACCCGGGCCCGCTCCTGAATGGTAGGCATCGGCTCGCCCGTCTTGGGCTCCGGTACCTCGAAGGCGATCTGGGTCCGCTCCTTCTCGAAGATCAGGGCCTCCTCGGCGGCCTGAGCGGCCTCGGCCTGCGCCACCGCTTCGGCTTCGGCCACGTCGGCGGCAGTCCGCCGGCGTCGGGTCGGACGAGCGGCAACTGGCGCAACCTCCGCTGGTGCCTCCTCTTCCTTCTTCTTCCGCCGGGTGGCCTTGGCCTTCTTCTGGGGCGCCGCGGCGCGACGCTTCTCCCGCTCCCAGCGGACCCGCACGGCCGCGACCTGGCCGTCGTCAAGCGACGAGGTCGCCCCGCGGGCCGTGACGCCCATCTCGCGGAGCACGGGCAGCAGTTCCGTCGAGGGAACGCCGAATTCTTTGGCCAGGTCCTGCACCTTGGTCTTGACCACTCAGTCTCCTCCGTCTGACCCAGTCGCGGCGGCGCGCAGAATGCCTTGCGCCAAGCCGTTGTCCACTACCCCAACCACCATCACCGGGGGCCGACCGAGTGCCTGCCCCATCGCATCGGCCACCGGTCCCCTCACCATCCGAATCCCACGGCCCTGCGCCAGTCGCACGACCTTCTCGATCGCCCTCGGCGAGATATCGCTCGCGGTCACCAGACACCGGCATTGCCCGCGCTGCAGCGCCGCCCGGACCGCATCCACCCCAATCACCACCGAGCCGGCCCGCACCCCAAGGCCCAGCAGGCCAAGGAGCCCGCCGCTCATGCTGGCTGGACGTCCTCCGAGCTGGCCGCCGGGGACCCCGGCTCGGCGGCCGGGGGCTCCACTTCAGCCACCGCAGGGACCGCTTCGGGCGCCTCCGGCTCCTCACCGTCCGCCGGCCCGACCAGTTCGGCCAGGAAGCCGAGCAGCTCGTTCGCCAGCGGTTCGGTCATCCCGGCGATCTTGAGCATGTCCTCCCGCTCCAGATCCAGGACATCATTGAGCACCTTCAGTTTGGCTGCGGCCAGCACCGCCACCAGCTCGGTCGAGAGCCCTTCCATCTCGGCCAGGGGGACCTGGCTGACCACATCCTCCTCGGCCAACGGCGGCAAGGCGAACAGGGGACCTTCGCCGCCCCGATCCAGCCATTCCCGGCTGGAGTAGAGGTCGATCTTCCAGCCCGTCAGTTCGGAGGCGAGTCGGACGTTCTGGCCGTTTCGTCCGATGGCCAGCGAGAGTTGGTCCTCATCCACCACCGCCTGAATCGTCTTGCTGACCGGATCGGAGAAGACCTTGGCCACCCGGGCCGGGGCAAGCGCCAGCCGGGCGAACCGTTCGGGATCGGGCGACCAGGGAACGATATCGATCCGCTCACCACTCAACTCATTCACGACTGCCTGAACCCGGGAGCCCTTGAGGCCCACGCAGGCCCCGACCGGATCGATCGCGTCGTCCCGGCTGATGACCGCCACCTTGGTCCGGCTGCCGACTTCGCGAGCAATCCCGCGGATTTCCACGATGTCCTGGGCGATCTCGGGAACCTCGAGCCGGAACAGCGCTGCCACGAAACCTGGATCAGCCCGGGAGAGGATCAGCCGCGGCCCCTTGGGGGTCTCCTCCAGTCGCTTGAGGACGGCCCGAATCGTGTCACCCTGATGGAAATGTTCCCGGTGGTTCTGCTCGCGGTAGGGGATGATCGCTTCCGCCTCACGGAACTTGGCCAGCATCAGCACCAGCTTGCCGCGTTCGATCTGCTGGATCTCGCCGGAAAGCAGATCGCCGACCTTGTCGCCGAATTCGTCCCGGATCTTGGTCCGCTCACCCTCCCGGACCCGCTGGATGATCCGCTGCTTGGCGGCCTGCACGGCCAGCCGCCCGAACTCGTGGAACGGGACGTCCTCCTCGAGCACGTCACCGACCGCGAAGTCGGGGTCGATGAACTGGGCCTCCTCGACGGAGACCTGCCAGGAGGGGTCTTCGACCTCCTCCACGACATGGCGCAAGCGGACCACCCGGAGGATTCCCTGGAGCTCGTCCACCGTCAACTCAAATTTGACCCCGGCCCCGAACTTCCGGGCCAGTGCCGCCTGAATCCCATCCGTCAGCAGGGCCAACAACTCGTTGCGCTCCAGCTGCTTGGCTTGGGTCAGTTCGCGAAAGGCGGCCAGCATCTCCGCGGATCCTGCCATGGGGTCTCCTAGTACCTGGTCCCGAGAGGCTAATCCTCTGGGGCATCATGTGTTACCCGCGCAACGTCGGCTGGAGCAACCAGCTGTCGTCTCCGGCCTGTGGCGTGGGTCAGGCGCTGCCACGAGAGTCCGGAAGCGGCTGTGGACGGCGGGCGGACAGCCCCCTATGGGGCCAAAAAAAATGTGGGGGAACCCCCCACATCCAACAGTGCAGCGAAAACTTGGTTCCCCTGGAACAGAGCAAATCTACCCCCGCCCCCACGGACCGTCAACCCGGCCCTACCCCCCGGGGGGAGGAATCCTAATTGGGGATGTTGGAGACCGTGACGAGGCGAGTGGCGGTCCCACTGTTCCCGACCGCATCAAAGGCCTGCGCCTTGATGGTCACCGGACCGTTGGACCCGGGAACGGTGTTCCACTGGGTGGTCCAGGGAGAGGCGGTATCCTCCAAGAGGACCTGATTCCCGACGGAGAAGATGACCTTGATCACGGCGACGTCATCGACCGCGTCGGCCGCGAACTCGACGTTGCCACTCACGGTCGGCCCAGCCGGAGAGGTGATGATGATGGAAGGCGGGCCCCCGTCGGTCAGCCCGACCCCGAGACACCCCATGACCGCCACCGTTCCACCGGCCAGCAGCAAGGCAAGACGCAATCGCATAGCTCCATTCTCCTGAGACAGATCCCGGTCATGCGGAAGGGGAACCTTAGGGCCGGAGCGCGAGGTAGGCAACCATCCGGCCATCCCGGCCCCCGCTCCCGCGATGGCTGAAGAACCGGGTCCGAAGTTCCGACGAACATAATTGTGATGTGGATACTTCCCCCACCCCCATCCGTCCCGCTTGCTCCACCAGCACCTCCCGCAGGTCCACGTGGAACGGGCCAACCCCCTCGCTGGCGACCCCGAGGGCCGCCGGTACCTCGGCTCCGACCTCATAGCAGGTCCCACAAATCCCGGGCCCCAGATGCATGGCGACGTCTTGCACCCGACTCCCTGCCCTCTCCCGCAGGCACCCGATTCCCGCAGCCAGGATTCCGCCGGCCGTCCCCCGCCACCCGGCATGGAGCAGGGCGATGGCCCGGGCGACCGGATCCACCAGATAGACCGGGAAGCAGTCGGCCACCGTCACCGCGAGTAGCAGGCCGGGGGTCCGGCTGGCGTGGCCGTCGCTGCCGTCCTGTACCGAGAGACCGGCTGGGAGGTCCTGATGCCAGCTGACCC
>CAYINH010000041.1:0-7027 GCA_964364615.1 uncultured Gemmatimonadaceae bacterium | reverse complement strand
CCCTCCACCCCCACCCGGGGGGGGCGGGCCGGCTCCCCGCTCCCCCGCCCCCCTTGCACCTGCGGGAAAACCACCCCCCCCGGGCCCCGGGGCGCCGCCTGGAGGGCCCGCCAGCGGTCCAGGACCGTACCGACCGGAGCGTCCCCCGCCAGCCCCAGGTCGAAGGGCACCGGCCCGCCCCCCCGCTCGGTGATGCCGGCCACGACCCCAAACCGCTCGGACCAGCGAGGCAGCTCCGTGTGCGGCACCTCGACCGGATCGCCTGGGCTAGTCACTCCGGTCGATCTGCGCCCCAAGGGCCCGGAGCCGCTGGTCGATCCGTTCATAGCCCCGATCGATCTGGCCGATGTTGTGGATGACGCTCTCCCCTTCGGCCGCCAGGGCGGCCAGCAGTATCGCCATCCCGGCCCTGATGTCCGGCGACTCCACTCGACCTCCCCGCAGCCGGGAGGGCCCGTGGATGACCGCCCGGTGCGGATCGCACAGCACGATGCGGGCGCCCATCCCGATCAGCTTGTCGACGAAGAAGAGCCGCGACTCGAACATCTTCTCGAACACCAGCAGGACCCCCGCGCACTGGGTGGCGGTGACCAGGGCGATCGACATCACGTCGGCGGGGAACGCCGGCCAGGGCCCGTCTTCCAACTTGGGGATGTGGTCGCCAAGATCCGGGCGGATCCGGCGCTCCTGGTTGGAATCGACATGCAGCTGGTCGCCCTCCAGGCGGGGGCGGACCCCGAGCCGGTCGAAACCGAGCAAGATGCTCCGGAGGTCGGTCCCCCGAACCCCCTCGATCGTCAACTCGCTGTTGGTGACCGCAGCGAGCCCGATGAAGCTGCCGATCTCGATGTGGTCGGGCCCGACCTCGAACTGGGTCCCCCGCAGGGGGCGTCCACCCTGGACCCGATAGGTGTTGCTCCCGATGCCATCGATCTCCGCCCCCATCGCCATCAGGAAGCGCGCCAGATCCTGGACGTGGGGCTCGCTGGCCGCGTTCCGGAGCACGGTCTCGCCTTCGGCGGCGACCGCCGCGATGAGTGCGTTCTCAGTCCCGGTGACCGATGGCTCGTCCAGGAACAGGTCCGTCCCGACCAACCGGCGGGCTTCGATCTCATAGTGCTCACCCACGTGGACCGACGCCCCGAGGGCCTCGAACGCCATCATGTGGGTGTCGATCCGGCGCCGGCCGATGACGTCTCCCCCTGGCGGTGGGAGCTTGACCGTCCCAAACCTGGCCAGCAGGGGGCCGGCGAGCAGGATCGAGGCCCGGATTCTGGCGCAGAGGCCAGGATCGAGCGGTCGGCTCTCGGCGTTGGTCGGATCGACCCTGAGCGCGTTGGGTCCAGTCCAGGTGACCTCGGCGCCCAGATGAGCAATCAGGGCTGCCATGTCTTCCACGTCGCGGATCCGGGGCACATTGAGCAGGTCAACCGGCCCGTCCGCCAGGAGGGTCGCGGCCAGAATGGGGAGTGCCGCATTCTTGTTTCCCGCCGGACGGATCGTACCCCGGAGCGGGGCGCCCCCCTGGACAGTGAATCGCTGAGCCATGGGGCAAACCTCGCGCTCGAATGCCCGGCGCGTCAAGGCACCATTCCACGGGAGGGATGCTTATCTTGGAACCATGTCGATCCTCGGAACCCTGTTGATCCTCCAAACCGGGGCTACCCAGCCAGCCGCCTGGGTCGGGCCCACCATGGCCATTTCCCTCGCCGTCGTGGCGCTGTCGTTCGCGGTGATCGCGATCATGGCGGCGGTCATTGGCAGCCGGACGCTCCGCGCGGGGCGCCGGATCGAGGAGGCCGCCGACGCCACCCGCGGGCTGGCGGTCAAGGTCCAGGACGAGGTCACCGAGCTGGTCCGGACCAGTCAGCGGCTTCGGTTCGAGGTGGACCGGGGGGTCCGGCGGGCCAAGCGCCGGCTCCAGGATCTCGACGCGGTCGCCGAGGTGGTGCAGGAGGAAATCGAGGAGACGGCGCTGGACGTCGCCGCCACCCTGCGCACCGTCCGGGTGGGAGGTGGAGTGCTCGGCCGGATTACTCGGCTGCTTCGGAAGCGCCGGTGACGGGTCGCCGCCTGCTCGAGGCGGCGCTGGTCGGGTTCGCCGCCCTGTTCCTGCTGCCGGACCCGCTCTGGGCGTGGACCCCGGGCACCCACATCTGGCTGGCCGAGTCCATCCTGGCCAATCTCCATCTCCTCCCGCCCCAGGTCGCGGACCTGCTGCACGCCTTCCCCTTCGATTTCCTGTACGGCAGCATCGCCCCGGACACTTCCCTGGCCAAGAAGTACGTCCCCCCCGGGCGGCACAGTCACTCCTGGAAGATCGGGCGGGAGGTCTTCGATCAAGCTCCGAGCGACGCCCTCCGAGCCTTCGGCATGGGCTACCTGTCGCATCTGGCGGCGGACACCGTGGCGCACAACTTCTACGTTCCCCGTCAGCTGTTTCTGACCAGCAGCACTCGCTCGATGGGCCACTCGTACTGGGAGTTGCGAGTGGAGACCCACCTGACCGACGCCTGGGCGCGACAGGCCCGTGACATCATCATGCTCGACCACCAGGCCGCCGATCGGCACCTGGAGCAGATCATCTCTCCCACCATCTTCAGTGTCCGGACCAATCGCCGACTGTTCAGGGGCCTGGTGCATCTGGCGCACACCAAGAGCTGGCAGCGGGCCATGAACACCGCCCGGGAACGGAGCCGGTGGATCCTGACCGACGCGGACGTGGATCGGCACCTGGCGGCGACCTACGATGCGACCGTCGAGGTGCTGATTCACCCGACGGTCCCGGCCCTGGCCCTCGATCTGGATCCGATCGGGGTACGCAATCTCCGGCACGCCAAGCGGATGCGGCGCTCGGAGGTCCTGAAGGGCGTCTGGTTCGAGCCGGAGCGGCTGATTCCGATGGCGGAAGCGGAGTTTGGCTTGCCCAGGCAGTTGCCCGGGTTCTGGCAGGATTCTACCATCATTCGCCCCTGGCTCGCGGCAGGGGCGAACGGAGACGATCAGGCGGGAAGTGCGGCGACCACCTCGAGCAACCGCTCCACCTCCTCATCGGAGTTGTAGCAGGAATAGCCCACCCGGACCAATCCCTCCGTCTCCAATCCCAGCCGTTCCAGGACCGTGGCCGCGTAGAAATCCCCGTGGGACAGGAACAGCCCCCGATCGACCAGTCGCCGGGCCACCGTCTCGCTCGAATGCCCGGCAACGGTGAAGCCGATGGTGGAAGTGCGGGGGCGGTCGGGGCCGGGACCGTAGACGGTCACGCCTGGGAGGGCAGACAGTCCCTCCCAGGTGCGCCGGACCTGGGTCGCCGCCCGGGCATGGAGGATCGCGTAGCTGTCGCGCAGGGCTTCCCGCAGAGTGGCCCGGCCCGGAGCCAGATCACCGAGAAACCGGATCGCCGCTTCCGTCCCGGCGATCGCTTCATGACTCAAGGTTCCGGTCTCCAGCCGCTCCGGGGCGGTGTCGGGAGCTGGAGCCAATCGGGGAACCTGCACCGCGCCGAGCAGGTCGCTGCGGCCCCAGAGGACCCCAAGGTGGGGCCCATAGAACTTGTACGGCGAACAGGCGAAGAAATCGCAGCCGATGAGGGCCACATCGGGGAGCAGGTGCGGGGCCGAGTGGACCCCATCCACAAACGAAAGCGCTCCGGCCGCCCGGGCCAGGGCACAGGCCCGCCGCACATCGGAGACGGTGCCCAGGGCGTTCGAGGCGGACCCGATCGCCAGGAGCCTGGTTCGAGGGCTGATCGACCGCTCCAGCGCTTCCCAGACCAACTCGCCGGTGGCGGGGCAGAACGGCACCGACCGAATCACGATCCCGCGTTCCGCCTCCAGGACGGTCCAGGGCGCCCGGTTGGCGTGGTGATCGAGATCGGTGATCACCACCTCGTCCCCGGGACCCCACTCACGGGCCAGCCCTCGCGCCAGATGGAAGGTCAGGGTGGTCATGTTCTGGCCGAACACGACCTCCTCGGCCCGCCCATTGAGAAACTCCGCGACCACCTCCCGGGCCTGGAGGACGACGTCATCGGTCTCCTCGCTCGTGGGATAGGCCCAGTGGGTGTTGGCGTTGTGGTGGGTGAGGTAGTTCACCATCGCTCCCATCACCACCTGGGGGACCTGGCTGCCACCGGGTCCATCGAGGTAGGCCACCGGGTGGCCCCGATGGCGGCGGCGGAGCGCCGGAAACGCGTCCTGGATCATCGCGAGATCCGCCACCGCCGGCGGCGTCGTGTCTCTCATCCCCTGAGCCTCCTCAGCAGCACCGGCTGCACTCCTTTAGGATCCGCCTTGCCCTGGCTTCGCTTCATGACCTGCCCGACTAGAAAGCCGAGCAACTTCTCTTCTCCGCCACGGAATCGGGTCACCTCGGCCGGGCAGGCGGCGATCACCTCGTCAACCCAGACTTCGAGCGCTCCCGTCTCCCGGACCTGAATCAGTCCCAGTCGTTCCGCGACCGCCCGCGGTTCCTCCCCGCCCTGCAGCTCGGGGAAGACCCTCTTGGCCGCCTGCAGGCTGACGGTGCCGTCGGCGACCAACCTGATCAGGGACGCCAGGCGGCCAGGCTGAACCACGAACGTCCCGGTCTCGTTGTAGCCGGTCATCACCTCCGACATCACCCAGTTGGCGGCGGTCTTCGGATCGGCCCCGGCGCCCACCACCAGTTCGAAGTAGTCGGCCAGGGCAACCTCGCTGCTCAACACCCCGGTGTCATAGTCCGACAGACCATACGACTGTCCCAGGCGGACCCGCTTGGCGTCCGGCAGCTCGGGCAACGCCGCGCGTTCCTGCTCCACCCACGCCGGGGCCAGCACCAGGGGCGGGAGGTCGGGCTCCGGGAAGTAGCGATAGTCGTGGCTCGCTTCCTTGGACCGGATCGGACGCGCCTGGCCCACGGCCGCGTCGTACAGCATGGTCACCTGGGTGACCCGGCCGCCACTCTCCAACACCTCGATCTGACGATCCCGCTCAGCCTCGAGGGCCCGCTCCACGTTCGCGAAGCTGTTCAGGTTCTTGATTTCCGTCTTGGTACCCAGCTCGGTCTCCCCCTCTCGGCGGACCGAGACGTTGGCGTCCACCCGGAGACTCCCCTGCTCCATGCTGCAATCGCTGATGCCGGCGTACAGCAGCACCTGCTTCATCGCGGTGAGGTAGGCCCGGGCTTCGGCCGGTGAACGCAGATCCGGCTCACTCACGATTTCTGCCAGCGGGACCCCGGCCCGGTTGAGGTCCACCGCGGTCATCCCCGGGAAGCGATCGTGCAGCGACTTGCCCGCATCCTCCTCCAGATGAAGCCGGGTGATCCCGACGGTCAGCTAGCCACGCTCCGGGGACACGATCCGGAGCTGTCCCCCCGTCGCGAGCGGCCGGTCGAACTGGCTGATCTGGTACCCCTTGGGAAGGTCCGGGTAGAAGTAGTTCTTCCGACTGAAGATGCTGGTCCCATGGATGGTACAGCCCAGCGCCAGCGAGGCCCGCACTCCGAGCCGGACCGCTTCCGCATTGGGCACCGGCAGCGCCCCTGGGAGGCCGAGGCAGACCGGGCAGACGTTGGTGTTGGGCTCTTCGCCGAAGAGGGCGGCGCAGCCGCAGAACATCTTGCTCCGGGTGGCCAGCTGAACGTGGACCTCGAGCCCGACGACCGTTTCCCAGCTCATCGGACCTCCTCCGTCGCGGGGAGATTCCGTTCCAGCACCCCAGCCGCTTCCAGCATCAGGGTATCCCCCAGGTACGGCGCGATGAACTGGCCGCCAACCGGGAGGCCCTCACTCCGCCCGATCGCCACGCTGACCCCTGGCAGACCAGCCAGGTTGACGGCGCAGACGAAGACGTCGGCCAGGTACATGGCGACCGGATCGTCGGTCTTCTCGCCGGCCTTGAAGGCGGTACTCGGTGTGGTGGGCGTGAAGAGAAGGTCCACCCCGCCGGCGAAGACCCCCTGGAAGTCGGCGGCGATCGCCGAGCGCATTCGCTGGGCTTTGCCGTAATAGGCGTCGTAGTACCCGGAGCTGAGCACGTAGGTGCCAGTCAGAATCCGGCGCCGGACCTCGGGGCCGAAGCCGCGTCCCCGGGTCTGCCGGTACAGCCCCCGCAGGTCCACCGCCGTGTCCGGGCGACTCGGACCGTATCGGACCCCATCGTAGCGGGCCAGATTGGCGGACGCCTCGGCTGGCGCGATGATGTAGTAGGTCGGTACCGCGAAGGGGGAGTGGGGCAACGAGACCGGAACGACCTTCCCGCCCAGATCGCGAATGACGGCGACCGCCCGGTCGGTCGCCGCCCGGACTCCGGAGTCGAGGTCGAGTGGGAAGTATTCCTCCGGGAGTCCGATCGTGAGCCCGGAGAAATCCTTCCGGCCCATCGGCATCGCCACCGGTGGACGATCCAGCGACGTGGCATCGAGCGGATCGTGGCCACTGATGGTGTGGAGCACCCGGGCGGCATCATCCACCGTCCGCCCGAAGACCGAGACGCAATCGAGGGAGGATCCGAACGCCACCAGACCGTAACGACTCACGGCGCCGTACGAGGGCTTGACCCCGACCACCCCGCAGAAGCTGGCGGGCTGACGGACCGATCCCCCGGTCTCGGACCCGAGCGCGGCAGGCACGACACCCGCCGCGACCAGCGCGGCCGAGCCCCCGGAGGAACCCCCCGGTACCCGCGCTGGATCGATCGGGTGCAGCACCCGGCCAAAGGCCGAGTGCTCGGTCGATGACCCCATCGCAAACTCGTCGAGGTTGGTCTTGGCCGCGATCAACGCCCCGGCCTCGCGCAGCCGCCGGATGACGGTGGCCTCGAAGGGCGACTGGTAGCCCTCCAGAATGCGGGAGCCGCAGGTGGTCGGAGTCCCGAGCGTGGCGATGTTGTCCTTGACCGCCACGGGCATTCCCCCAAGCGCCGACCGCCCCATCGCCTCGATCGCCTCCGCCTGTTGCAGCAGATCCCCGGCCGCCCAAAGCAGCGTCGCGTTCAGGCCCCTCGCGGCGTCCTTGCTCGGCGTCTCGAAGCGCGCCAGTAGCAGC
>CAYINH010000040.1:0-12964 GCA_964364615.1 uncultured Gemmatimonadaceae bacterium | reverse complement strand
CTGGTCGTCGACATGCGGAACCTGGAGCGGATGCGGGCGGCCACTGGAGGCGCCACGGTACTGTTCGACGCCACCCACAGCGTGCAGCGGCCTGGCACAGCCCTCGAGGGCGCAAGTGGGGGGGACCGGGCGGCCATCCCGGCGCTGCTGCTTGCGGCGGCTGCGGCGGGGGCGGACGGGTTCTTCATCGAAACCCATCCAGAGCCCTCGATGGCGCTCAGTGATCGCGCCAGCCAGTGGCCGCTGGACCAGCTTGAGGGTTTGGTCACCAGGGCCCTTGGTGTCTGGCGCGCCACTCGAGAGCAGTCGGATGCCTGACGCCCGGACCCTTCGCCTGTTCGCCCTCGATGTCGATGGGGTCCTGACCGACAACGGACTGTACCTGGGCTCCGTGGGTGACCAGCGGGTTGAGCTCAAGCGATTCGATATCCAGGACGGGCTCGGCCTGGCCCTGCTCCGGGGAACCGGAATCGAGTTGGCGCTGGTCTCCGCTCGGCCCTCGGAGGCGACCACGTTGCGGGCCGCCGAGCTCAGGTTGTCGCACGTGCTGCAGGTGACGGATGATCGCAAGATCCCGGTGCTGCAGGGGCTGCTCGATGAACTGGGGATCGACTGGGCTGAGGTCGCGTTCCTGGGGGATGACCTGGCCGACATCCCGGTGCTGAAGAAGGTCGGCTTGCCGATGGCCGTGGAGAATGCGATCCCGGAGGTCAAGGCGCTGGCGCGGTACGTGACCCGGGCGCCGGGGGGCCATGGTGCGGTGCGGGAAGCGGTCGAGCATCTGCTGCGGGAACGGGGGGAGTACGCGGCCGCCGTGTCACGGTATCTGGCAGACCGGGAGGCGATGCCATGACGGCGCTGGCGACCGGGCGCCGGACCCTGGCCCTGGAGGCGGCGGCCATCCACCGGGCCGAGGAGCGGCTCGACGGCCGGTTTGAGGAGGCCGTGGCCCTGCTGCACCGGGCCTCTGGACGGGTCATCGTGTCGGGGGTGGGGAAGTCGGGCCTGATCGCCCGCAAAATAGCGGCCACCCTGACCAGCACCGGGACGCCCGCGAGTTTTCTCCACCCGGTCGACAGCCTGCACGGCGACCTGGGACTGGTTGGCAAGAACGACGTGGCCATTCTCCTCAGCAAGAGTGGGGAGACCGAGGAACTGTTTGGGCTGGTGGCCAACCTGCGGCGGCTGAGCGTCCCCATCATCGGGCTGTTCGGCGCGGGGGACTCGACCCTTGGACGCGCCGCGACGTTGGTGCTGGACGCCTCGGTCACTGAGGAGGCCTGCCCACTGGACCTGGCCCCCACCACGTCGACTGCGGTGGCGTTGGCCCTGGGAGATGCGATGGCGGTAGCGCTGTTGGAACTGCGCGGATTCACGGCCGATGACTTCGGTGTGCTCCATCCCGGGGGCCGACTCGGCCGGCGGCTGCTGCTCCGGGTCCGTGACGTGATGCTTCCGCCCAGCGGTCTGGTCGACCCCGAGACCGGACTCCGGGAAGTGATGGTCACCCTGGCGCAGCATCGGGGGCTCGCGATCGTGGTCCAGCGCGGGGCGGTCGTCGGTATCTTTACGGCTGGCGATCTGACTCGGCTGGTGGAGCGGGAGCCGGGGTTCCTGGAACTCACCGCCGGAGCCGTCATGATTCGCACGCCCCGGACCGCGGCGCCGGAGACGCTGGCCGCCGTGGTGACCGGCGAAATGGAGCGGGCGGGGATCATGGCGATGCCGGTCATCTCGAGCGATGGAGTCCTCCAGGGCGTGGTGCATCTGCACGATCTGTTGCGGGCGGGAGCGATATGAAGGCACCACTCGTTGCCCTGCTGGCCGCGGTGCTCCTCGGGGCCGCCTGCCAGGAACAGGGGGTCGAGCCGAGGGCCCGGCTGGCGGCGGCCGACAGCGCCGACCAGGTCATGGAGGGGATGACCACCTCCATTGTGGCCGACGGGATCCGTCGGAGCGTGGTCTCCGCGGACACCTCCTTTCTGTATCAGAACCGACAGATCGCCGACATGCGGAGGGTGACGGCGTACTTCTTTGACAATCAGGGCAACCAGACGTCGATCCTGACTTCCCGGACCGGAGTGTATGAGGTCGCCCGCGGGACGCTTGAGGCCCGGGGAAACGTCGTGGTGACGGCGACGGACGGTTCCGGCCGGAAGTTGACCACCGAGCACCTGGTGTACGACAAGGCGATGAACCGGATCAGCTCGGACTCGGCCTTCGTGTACGATTCTCCGGGTGGACTGCTTCGCGGCAACAGTTTCACCAGTGACCCGGAGTTCCGGAACATCGTGACCCGGCAGCCCCGGGGGCGGCAGCGGGGCGAGGGTATCCTGTTGCCAGGGCAGCCATGACCCGGATGCCTCGGTGCCTTGGGGCGTTGCTGATCGTCGTGGCTACCCCGCTGATGGCCCAGGACAGTGGCGGCCGCTGCCGGCTGGAGTTGCTCAATGTGGATCGGGAACACACCCGGATCACGATCACCGAGGGCGTGGTCAACGACTTCGCAGGCGGAAACATCCGGGCCCGCTGTCTCGGGAGACCGGTCCGGATGTGGAGTGATAGCGTCGCCATCTACGGTGGGCGGATTGCGCAGTTCGTGGGACGGGTGCGGTATCGGGACTCGGTGGTCGAAATGACGGCCGACTATGGGACCTACTTCCGGGACCGGGAGGTGTGGGAGGCGCGGGGGAATGTGCTGTTGACGAACCTGCGCGAGCGCTCCGCTCTCCGAGGGCCGATGCTGGACTACTACCTGACCCAGCGAGGGGTGCGCGATACCACGGAGATGTACGCCGAGCAACGGCCAACCGTCACGGTGCCGGTCACCGATTCGCTCGGCGCCCCGGAGGAGCCCTACGTCATCCTGGGCGACCGCGTGAGAATACGGGGGGAGGATCAGGTCTGGGCCGGGGGCTCGGTGACCATCGACCGATCCGATTTCCGCGGTCGGGGAGATTCCCTCTTTCTGGACACCGGGGCCAGCAGCGCCGGCGCCCTGGTCGGGAAGGCCGCGATGCGGCGGACGGCGACGGACAGCTTCGATCTGGTGGGTGCCAGGATTGACCTGGCACTGGAGCAGCGTCGCTTGAGTTACCTGACCGCCCGGGATTCGGCCCGACTCACCACGGCGGACCTGGAGTTGGAGGGAGATGGGATCGGGATCGATGTCGACCACGACGAAGTGGAGTCCACGACGGCATGGGGGAAGGCCGTCCGGCCGATCGCGGTGGCGCCCGACTATCTCGTCAAGGGAGATTCCCTAATGTTCGACACGCCGGGGCAGCGGCTCCGGCAGATTCGGGCGTTCGGCCGGGCCTGGCTTGGCACGGCACCGGACTCCGGGACCGCCGAACGGGACTGGGTCGCGGGTGACACGGTGTTCGCCTCGTTTGTCGAAAGCGATACCACGGGCCACGGCTCACCGGCCCTGAAACGGCTGGAAGCTCGCGGGCAGGCGCAGGCATACTATCGCACTCCGACGCCGGGGAGTTCCCGGCGCTCGGTGAGCTACAGCAAGGCGGATCTGATCGTGGTAACGATGCACACGGGTGACACGGTGACCGTGGATTCCGTCTTCGCCCTCGGGGTCAAGGACGGGATTCACCTGCAGCCGGCGGTGGGGCGCCCGACGCCGACGCCGTCGGACACGATCCCTCCCGCGGCACGGGACACCATTCCGCCCTTCCGCCGGGTGCGGAGCCGATGACCGGCCAGCCATGGCAGGAGCGCCTGGTCGGGCTCGACCCGTCCCTGTTGGCCGTCCTGGCGACGCTGGTACGTGCCGGCAACGAGGAAGGGGTGGCACCGCTGGCCGACCTGGTCCGGGGTTACCGGGAGATTCTGGTGAGCCGGCACGACGGAGGGGACCGGCACGAGGCGCCCGGGTTCCGGGACAGCCTCCTGGAACAGGTCCAGCGATTCATCCTGCCCCAGCTGGTGGCGGGCGGATGGATCCGGGAGGCGGGAGATCGCGGCTTCGCGGAGGTGGCGGCCCAGGGCGATTGGTGGGCCGATGCCCGGGCCAATCGGGAGACCACCGCCACCTTCCTGCTGCAGCGCGCCCTGGAAGGAGGGGGGACCAGCCCCCAGCCAGTGGCCCGCGTCGAGCTCGGCGACGACGCCAGTACCCTCCGGTGCGAAGGGCTCGACAAGGCGTTCAAGCGACGGCGGGTCGTGCGGGATGTGTCCCTCCATCTGTCCCAGGGCGAGGTGGTCGGACTGCTGGGTCCGAACGGGGCGGGGAAGACCACCACCTTCTACCTGATCACCGGGCTGATTCGCCCCGACCAGGGACGCATCGTGCTCGATGGAGACGATATCACCCGGGCGCCGATGTATCAGCGGGCCCGGCGCGGCATCGGGTATCTGGCGCAGGAGCCGTCGGTGTTCCGCCGGTTGACGGTGGAGCAGAACGTCATGGCGATCCTGGAGACCGTCGAACTGCCCCGGGCGGAACGGCTGGCGCGGCTGGAGGAGCTGCTGGACGAGCTCTCCATCAAGCATCTCCGGCGGAGCAAGGCGTATTCGCTCTCCGGGGGGGAGCGCCGGCGGCTGGAGATCACCCGAGCGCTGGTGACGAGCCCCAAGTTCATGCTGCTCGATGAACCGTTTGCCGGGGTTGACCCGATCGCGGTGCATGACATTCAGACGATCGTCTCCGGGCTGCGGCACCGGGGGATCGGGGTCCTGATTACCGATCACAACGTGGAGCAGACTTTGGAGATCGTGGATCGCGCGTACATCATGTTTGAAGGCGCCGTCCAGGCGTCCGGCACGGTGCGCGAACTGGTGTTCAACGATCAGGTGGCCGACCTCTTCCTCGGCCCAACCCTGACGGCGCGGCTTCGGGCGCGGCTGGAGCACGCAGCGTGAAGACCGGCCTCCATCAACAGACCGGCCTCCGCCAGGAGTTGCGGATCAATCCACGCCTGTATCAGGCGATGGACATGCTCTACATGCCAATGATGGATCTTCAGCAGCACCTCAAGACGGAGTTGCTGACCAACCCCTTCCTGGAACTGGTGGAACCGGAGGACGAGGAGCAGGACACCGAGACCGCCACCAATGAGCAGGAAAAGGAGAAGGCCGAGAAGGAAGAGGAGATCGACTGGGAGGAAATCCTGCTCAACGGGTTTGACGTGGGCGGGACGCGGCAGCAGTTCGAGGCTCAGGAGTACATCGAGCCGGTCTGTGTCGAAACGCCGGACCTGGCCGATCACCTGCGCGGGCAGCTGCAGCTGCTGGAACTGACCCCTCGCCAGGTGCTGCTGGGCGAGGAGCTGATCGGGCACATCAATGATGACGGCTATCTCGCCACGCCGCTGGATGAGGTCCTGGCCTCGGTCAACCAGTATCTGGCCACCTATGCCCCGCCCCCGCCCGACGAGGACCCTGACCCCTTCGATCTGTCCGAGGAATCCGCCGGTCCGGGGCTGACCGACGCCCCGGCGATCCCAGGTCAGGTCGTCAACGGGGTGCTGCTGTTCACCATGGAGGAGGTGATGGCGGCCCTCAAGGTGATTCAGCGGATGGACCCACCCGGGGTCGGGGCCCGGGACATCCGGGAGTGCATCCTGCTGCAGATGACCGAGGACAAGGGGTCCGATCCGCTGGCTCGGCAGTTGGTCGATGGAGCCTTCGAGGATCTCAAGGCCCACCGCTGGAACGATCTTGGCAAGCGGTACGGGGTGGAGCCGGGGGAGGTGCAGGCCGCCGCCGACACGCTGTCCAGTTATGACCCCAAGCCGGGGCTAAAATATTCCAATCGATCGGATGGCTACATCATTCCCGATCTGGTCGTCGAGTTGGTGGACGGTCACTACCACATCTTCCTGAACGACACCGGGGTGCCCCGCCTTCGAGTCAGCCGGTCGTACCAGGAGTTGGCCCGGGATCGGACCAAAATGACCGCGGAGCACCGGGAGTTCATCACCACCAAGATGAACAGCGCCAACTGGATGATCCAGGCCATCGAGCAGCGCCGGCAGACCATGCTCAAGGTCATGAACTTCATCGTAGACAGGCAACGGGCGTTTTTCGAGAAGGGCGTGGAGTACCTCAAGCCGCTGACCCTTCGGGAGGTGGCTGACGTGATCAGCATGCACGAATCCACGGTGAGTCGGGTCACCAACGAGAAGTATGTCCAGACCCCTCGCGGCGTGCTCCCCCTCAAGTTCTTCTTCTCCAGTGCCCTGTCGACCGCCTCCGGCGAAGAGGCCAGTGCCCGGTCGATCCGGGCCAAGCTCGAGAAGATGGTGGCCGAAGAGGACAACGCGAAGCCGCTCACCGACCAGCAGATCGTTCACCTTTTCCAGGAGCAGGGGATCCAGATCGCCCGGCGGACGGTCGCCAAGTATCGGGACCAGCTCGGGATTCTCCCGGCCCGGATGCGGAAACGGGTATGACCCCCGAGCGCGGCCGCCCGGTGGACGTGAGCGTGCTGGTCCCCGCCAAGGACGAAGCGGAGAGCCTCCCGGTCTTCATCGCCCAGTGCGCGGAGGCGCTGGCGTCGGCTCCGTTCTCCTTCGAAGTGGTCGTGGTCGACGATGGGTCACGGGATGCGACCGGGGAGGTGCTGGGTGCCCTCGCCCGGCAGCATGGTTTTCTCCGGGTCGTGCGCCACCGCCGCCAGCAGGGGATTGCGGATGCTCTTCAGAGCGCGAGCGACGCCGCCCGGGGCGACGTCCTGGTGTTCTACCCGGCGGATCTGCAGTACCGCCCAGTCGACATTCCGGCGCTGGTGGCACCGATACTGGATGGCCGTGCCGATCTGGTGACCGGGACCAAGCAGGGGAAATACGAGAAAGCGTTCGTCTCGGGGGTCTACAACCGGCTCTGCCGGTGGCTGTTCGGCGTTCGGGTGGAAGACCTGAACTCGGTCAAGGCCTGGCGCCGGGAGGTGCTGGCCGATACCCCCACTCGACCGGATTGGCACCGGTACATGGTGGTGATCGCGGCCGCGGAAGGGTTCCGGCTGACCTCGGTTCCCGTTCCCCTCTACCCCCGTCAGGCCGGCACCAGCAAGTTCACCTGGCGTCGGATCCCTGTCGGAGTCCTCGATCTGCTGTCGGTCTGGTTCCAGCTGCGCTTCGGACGGAAGCCGATGCTGTTCTTCGGGGTCATCGGAGCTGTGGTGTTCGGGATCGGTCTGCTGGCGGGAATCGCCGCCCTCATTCTCCGGTTCGGGTATGGGGTCGGGTTCCGCCCGCTGCTGGATCTGGTGTCCATGATGGTGATCAGCGGCATCGCCCTCTTCGGGTTCGGTTTCGTCGGCGAGCTGGTCTCCGGGATGCGTGCCGAGCAGCGCGAACTTCAACGGCGCCTCCTCCGACGGGACTCGGGCTCCGGGTCCTGAACGGTGCGGGTGATCTTCGTGACCCATAACTACCCCCGGTTTTCGGGTGACCCGGCCGGGGGCTTTCTCCACCCATTGGCCCTGGCGCTCCGGGCCCAGGGCGCGGATGTCCGGGTGGTGGCCCCCAGCGATCAGGGGCGCGGTGGCCAGGACTCCCTGGATGGCGTCCCCGTCCGCCGGGTCCGCTATGCCGCCGCCGCCCGCGAGCACTACGGCTATTCCGGAACGATGCAGTCAGCCATCCGCTCGCCCGCCGGGATCGTGGCCCTGTTCGGGCTCCGCCGGGCCCTCCGCCAAGGCGCCCGGGCCGAAGCCACCGGCCACCATGCGGTGGTGCACGCCCACTGGTGGATGCCCGGCGGCTGGGCCGTCCCGCCGGAACTGCCCTCGGTGCTGACGGTCCACGGGACCGATGGCCGGCTGCTCGAGCGCTCTGCCCTCGCGCGCCAGATTGGCCGCCCGGTCGTCCGCCGCGCCCGGGTCGTCACTGCCGTCTCGCACTCTCTGGCGGAGGGGCTCCGGCAATCCTGCGGCCTCTCGGAGGTGCAGGTCCAGCCGATGCCGGTGGATTCGGTTGACCTGCCGTGGAGTCGGGGTGGAGGAGGGATCCTGCTGGTGACCAGGCTCACGCGGCAGAAGCGGGTTCACCTCGTGCTGGAAGCCCTGTCGGTACTGGCCCAGCGGGGGGTGCCGGTGAGGATGACTATCGTGGGCGAAGGCCCCGAGCGCGGCGGACTCGAGACCCGGGCCCGCGCGTTGGGTGTGGCCGCCACATTCACCGGGGCGCTGCCGTTCTCCGAGGTCCGGCACCTGCTTGGGCAAGCCGACCTGGCCATTCAGCCTTCGGTGGCGGAGGGCTTCGGCCTGGCCGCCGCTGAAGCCATCATGGCGGGAGTGCCCGTCGTGGTCTGCACCGATGGAGGGGGCCTGCTCGATATCGTGCCCGCGGAAGGGGCCGGGCGCCGAGTTGCTTCCCGACCTGAGGCCATCGCCGATGGTCTCCAGCAACTGCTGGCCGACCCAGCCGCCCAGGAGAGTGCTCGAGCGCTGGGGGCTTCCTGGCGAGCCCGGCTGGACCCGGGCCAGGTGGCGATTCGATTTGCCGGATGGTATCAGGATGCGCTCACTCAGTAGGCGGTCCTTCCAGGGTGTCCAGTGGATCGCCGGCGCCGCCATCGTGGTGTTCATGGTGCGGTACCTGGCGGGGCGCTGGGATGAGGTCCGGTCGGCGCCGATCGCGTGGGAGGTCCAGCCGGGATGGCTGATCCTCGGGGTGCTGACTGTGATCGCCGTGTTCGGGGTGCTGTCCGAGGCGTGGCGACGGATGGTCAGCGGCTGGGGATTCCCGCTCGGCTACTGGACCGGTTCCCGGATCTGGTTGCTCTCAAGCATGGCCAAGTACGTCCCGGGGAAGGTCTGGGCCTTGGCCGGAATGGCGGTGATGGCGCGCGAACAGGGTGTGCCGGCGTGGGTCGCCACCGGTTCCTCCGTGATCCTGCAGGTCCTCTCGATCGGGACCGGAGCCCTGGTGGTCGTCGGGGGAGGGGCCGGGTTGCTGCGCGAGGCGGGTGGGCTCACCCAGGGGATGGTGCTGGCCGGGGCAGTCGCCAGCCTCGCGGTGGTGGGGCTCTTGCACTGGCCACCGCTGCTCCGTCGGGTGCTGGGTGTGTTCGACCTCACGGTCACCGAGATGCCCACGCCGGGAACATTGGCGGCCGGTGCCGCGGCGACCCTGGTGGCCTGGCTGGGCTACGGAGTGGCGTTCTGGTGCTTTGCCAAGGGCACCATCCCGTCAGCAGGACTCGATCCCCTGGAGGCCATCACGGCGGGAACGGCCGGTTACGTCGTCGGGGCCATTGCCCCGTTTGCTCCCGGTGGTCTGGGGGTGCGGGAGGGTATTACGGTCCTGGCGCTTCAGGGTCGCACCGGACTCGGCGCGGCCCTCGCACTCGCCGCGGTGGCGCGGATCGGGATGACTCTGGCCGAGGTGGTGGTGAGCATTCCGTTTCTTCTCACCAGAAGGGCGGCTGCATGATCGATCAGATCTCCTGGCAGCCGCGACGGCCCACCCTGGTGGCGGCGGCGGTCTTCATTGCGGCGATGCTCCTGCTGGCGTGGCCCATCTTCACCGGCCAGTTCCTCGCCGGCCCGGCCTCGGATCAGTTCGTGGCGGGCTACGGCTTCCGGCGCTTTGCCGCGGAGTACTTCCGGACCTACGGGTCGATCCCCCTGTGGAACCCCTACATCTTCGGCGGACTGCCGTTTGTCGCTGCGATGCATGGGGACGTCTTCTACCCCACCGCCTGGCTGCGGTGGGTCCTGGAGACCGATACCGTGATGAACCTCGGCTTCGCGGTCCACATCGCGCTGGCCGGGGGGACCATGTACGGATTTCTCCGAGCCCTCAAGTTCACCTGGACCGGGGCGGTGGTCGGCGGGGTGACCTGGGAGCTGAGCGGGATTGTGGCCGGGATGGTCCACCCCGGACACGACGGAAAGCTCTTCGTTGCGGCCCTCACCCCACTCCTGTTCCTGGCCATCCTCCGACTGGTCCGGGACCGGCGGACCAGTGCGGCAGGCCTGCTGGCGCTGACGGTGGGGCTCGTGCTGCACGGCCACCCGCAACTGAGCTACTACCTCCTGGTGGCAGGGGTCCTCTGGGGCGGCTGGCTCCTCTGGTTCGGGCCCGAGCGCCCGGAACGCTCCCAGCAGCCTCGACTGATCCTCCTGGCGGCGGCCGGCGTGGCCCTGGGGTTCGGGATCTACGCCATCCAGGCGCTGCCGTTCTACCAGTACATTCCGTTTTCGCCCCGAGGGGACGGTGGCTCCTCCGGTGGGTGGGCGTATGCCACCGCGTACTCGCTGCCGTGGTCCGAGCTGATCTCCGCCGTTCTGCCTGAGTTCAACGGCCTCAAGGAAGCCTATTGGGGGATTAACCCGCTCAAACACCACACGGAGTACTTCGGGGTGATTCCGCTCGCCCTCGCCGTCTTCGGCCTGGGCGACCGGTCTCGACGGAAGTACCTCCTGGTGCTGTCGGGAATCGGTGTGCTGTTCCTGCTCATCGCCCTGGGCGGGCACACTCCGTTCTACCGGTTCTGGTACGAGGTGATGCCGTTCATGAAGAAAGTCCGGGCCCCGGGCATGGCTTGGTTTCTGGTGGCCTTCCCGCTCGCGGCGCTCGCCGGGGCCGGGGCCGGGCGGCTCGTGCAGGGAGAGGTTTCGAGGCGGCGAGCGGGCTGGGTGCTTGGCGGGCTCGCAGTGCTGGGGCTGCTCGGGCTCGCCGGCATGCTCCAGCCGCTGGCGGAAGCCCTCGCGCTCCCGGAGCGGATGGGTAATGTGCTCCGGAATGCTGACGCCCTTCGGGGCGGGGGAGTCCGGGTCCTGAGCCTCGCGCTGCTGGGCCTGGGTGTCGTCTGGCTCGTGGGCAGGCCCCGGATCCGCCCTGCGCTGCTCTCGCTCGGCCTGGTCGGGGTGGTCGTGGCAGACCTGTGGACCATTGAGCGCCAGATGTTCATCTTTCAGGGGCCGGCGTCCGAGACGTATCGAGATGATGCCATTACGGCCGCGGTTCGTGCCACGGCCTTGCCGTATCGGGTGCTGGACGCCGGGGTATACCAGGGTTCCTGGCTGATGGCCCACGACATCCCGGCACTGCTCGGGTACCACGGGAACGAGTTGCACGCGTTCGACCAGTTGATGGGCGGCAAGAACGAGTGGTCCAACCTCGGCGCCCCGGTCCTCTTCGATCTCTTTGCGATCCGCTATCTGATTGTGGGGTCGCCGGTCGAGTTGCCGGGTTGGCATCTGCAGGTTGGACCGACTCCGACGGCCGGTGGTCGGCAGGGTCTGCTCTACCAGCGGGACTCCGTCCCGAATTGGGTGTGGGTGATACCGGCAGCCGGCAAGATCCCCGAGGCTCAGATCATCCCGACCTTGCTGGACGACCGGTTCCCGGCCGAGCAGGTGGTGCTCTTTCCCGATACCGTCGGGCTGGACATCGCGCCACTGGAGAGCACCGACCAGCTGCGGGCTCCTGATACCGCCACCCTGACCGATTGGCGGCCTGGGCAGATGACCGTCCACCTGACAGGTGGGTCCCAGGTCCCGAGCTACCTGGTGGTCAGCGAGAATTGGTATCCCGACTGGCAGGCGACGGTGGATGGGGTCCAGGTCCCGACCCGGCGAGGCCAGTATTCCCTCATCACCGTTCCGCTCCCGGCCGGTGCCCGGGAGGTGGTCCTCAGGTTCCGCTCGGCGGCCTACCTTCGGGGCAGGACCATCTCCCTGATCTCCCTGGTCCTGGCACTGGGGCTGCTGCTCGGCCCCCGCGTCCTGCAGCGGGGGCGCCATGGCTGAGCGTTATCTGGTGGTGCTGCCCACCTATAACGAGATCACCAACTTGCCCCGCATTGTCCCCGCCATCCTGGCGCAGGACCCCCGGATCGAGATCCTCGTGGTGGACGACGGCTCCCCGGATGGTACCGGGCAGGCGGCTGATGCACTGGTGGCCGTGCTGGCCCGGGTGCACGTGCTCCATCGGCCCCGAAAGGAAGGCCTCGGCCGAGCCTATCTCAGTGGATTTCGCTGGGGGCTGGAGCGGGGGTACAGCCTGCTGTTCGAAATGGACGCGGACTTCTCCCATGACCCTGCCATCCTGCCGGAGATGATTGCGGCGTCGGACCGGTTCGATCTGGTCATTGGATCCCGGTACAAGACCGGGGTCAACGTGATCAACTGGCCGATGTCGCGCCTGCTGCTCTCCATTGGCGCGAACCTCTACGCCCGGATTGTCACCGGCCTGCCGGTGGCCGACTCGACCGGAGGGTTCAAGTGCTTCCGCCGGGAGGTACTTGAAGCGATTCCCTTCGACCGGGTCCGGTCGAATGGTTACTCATTCCAGATCGAGATGAGCTTCCGGTCCTGGCACAAGGGGTTCCGGTTGGTCGAGATCCCTATCATCTTCACCGACCGGGTTGAAGGAAAGAGCAAGATGAACAAGCGGATCGTGCGGGAGGCCATCTGGATGGTCTGGTGGCTCCGGGTGTCCCGCCTCCTGAGGCGGATATGAACCCGGCGGGGCAGGTGTTCTACAAGATGACCGGCTCGGGCAATGACTTCATCATGCTCGACGGGCGCTACACCCAGGCCGCCAACTGGTCGGCACAGCGCATCCGGGAGATCTGTGACCGGCGGCTGGGAGTCGGGGCGGATGGCCTGGTGATCCTGACGCCGGTAGCCCCGGGGCAGGTCAGGATGGACTTCTTCAACAACGACGGCTCGCCAGCTCCCATGTGCGGCAATGCCGCTCTCTGCTCGAGCCGGCTCGCGGCCTTCCTGGAGATGTCCTCCCCGGAGTCCACGGTCCTCCAAACCGGGGCAGGGCCGGTCCGGACCAGGTGTGTGGATCCCGGCCACATGGCGGAGCTCTGCCTCCCCTCGTTCCCGGTCCCCAAGCAACTCGACATACCGCTGCACCCAGGAGAGACCGGGATCTTCTTCGGGATCGTCGGGGTGCCGCATGTCGTTGTCCTGACGGAGGCCGTCGGAAAGGTCGATCTTCTCAACCGGGGCCGGGAGCTTCGGGGTCACCCGGCGGTAGGCCCC
>CAYINH010000039.1:0-13216 GCA_964364615.1 uncultured Gemmatimonadaceae bacterium | reverse complement strand
AATCCCGATGCCGGTGTCCCGCACCGCGATCCGGATCCGGGCCTGGTCGCCGACCCGTTCCACCAGGGTCACCGCAACGATCACCTCCCCTTCGTGGGTGAACTTGATGGCGTTTCCCACCAGGTTGTGGAGCACCTGCCGGATCCGCCCCGGATCGCCCAGCACCACATGGGGAATCCCCGGATCCACCTCGCAATGCAACTCCAGCCCGCGCTCGAAGGCCTTCACGCTGAGCAGCCGGACCGCCGACTCGATCAGGCCGGCGGGCTCGAACTCGATCTGTTCCAGTTCGACCCGGCCGGCTTCGATCTTGGAGAAGTCGAGGATGTCGTTGATGATGGTCATCAGCGCGTCCCCCGATTCCTTGACCATCTCGGCAGCCTGCCGCTGTTCGCTGTCCAGCCGGGTGTCCAGCAGCAGTTCGACCATCCCCAGAATGCCGTTCATCGGGGTGCGGATCTCATGGCTCATGTTGGCCAGGAAGGCACTCTTGGCGACGGCGGACCGCTCGGCCGCCTCGCGGGCCTCCTCGAGCGCCTGGCGGGTCTGTACCCGTTCGGTGACGTCCCGGGCCGTGCCGCTGGCGCCCACCACCAGGCCGGACTCGTCCCGAAGGGGGCGGGCCGAGAAGCTCAAGTGGCGGCTCTTCCCGCAGACGTCCCGGTGGATGGTCTCGTAGTCGGTGAGTTCCCCCCCCGCGAGCACCTCTGCAAAGGCCACCATGTCGGCCTCGAGATGATCGGGACGCACCTGGTTGCTGAAGGGGTTCCCCAACATGGCCTCGGGCGGAAGTCCATAGATCCGCCAACCGGTCGCGTTCACGAACGTCCAGCGGCCTTCGCGGTCCACCTGCCAGACAAGGTCGGAGGCCGTTTCGACCAGAGAGCGGTACTTGGTCTCCGCCTGTTTCAGGCGGACTTCGGTCAGTTTGATGGTGGTAACGTCGTCGTACAGCACGAACATGGCCCCGTCGCCCTTGACGGCGCGGGCCGCCGAGATCCGGACCGTGACCCGTCTGCCATCCTTCCGCTGGCGCTGCTGTTCGGTGACGATCGAACCGTCCTTGCTGACCAGATCCTCGATCCGGTGCGCCTCGGCCTGTTCTTCAGGGGGAACGATGAAGTCGTTGATCGACTGACCGGTCATCTCGTCGTTCCGGTAGCCGAAGAGCCGTTCGAACGCCGGGTTGACCTCGAGGACCCCTCCATTCCGGTCGAGGGTGGCGATCGCGGTAGGCGAACTGCCGAGGAGGGAGCGGAGAAACGCCCGCTCCCGGGCCGCATCTGCTTCGCTCCGCTCGGCCCGAAGCCCGGCGGTCATCCGGTCGACCAGGTCACGATGGGTCCGGCGGTACATCAGGGTGACGATCGATCCGTACAGCACGATCAGCACGACGCCGGTCAGATGCTCTCGGCTGGTACCGTGGAGCAGGAGCCCGACAACCAGCGACGCGATGAGGATTCCAGAAAAGCTGTAGTAGCTGGGGGGGTCGGCGGTCATGGTGTTGCTGGCGACCGCCACCAGCCCGGCGAAGACCGCCAGCATGAGCAGCAGATCGGTCAGGTCAAGGTACTGGCCGACGACCAGGGGGCCCACGGCCCACGCCAGGGCCACCAGGACAATGACGGCCCGGAGCCGTCCCGGGGTTCTGGCCTCGAGCGCCACCCGTCCGGTCTGGTTCCGGGCGACGATGCGCATGACGACTGCCAGAAGATTGAGCCCGAGCCACCCGACCAAGGCCAAGGATGGGGTACTGGACCAATAGACGCCCGTCAGAACGATGGCGACGATGACGTGGCCCGATTCCGCCAGGCCGCCGGCCTCGACGAGCCGGGCATGGAGCAGGGATTGGACCTCGCGGTCGAGGCGCTCGACGGCAAAGATCCGATGCCGGATCGTGTCCGTGAAGTGGCGCCGGTGGTGGGGTGCGAGTTCCTGCTCAACCCCGAATGAAAATGCCATCAGACTCCTGGGGGCAGCTCTGTCAGATCCGGTCCGACCGGCCAGCAGGTCGGGGCCGACAGGGGTCGGATGGCCTCCCGTCGGTCAGGTGGTTCGCATTGCCCTTATTTCATCGGTCGCCCGGGTCAAAACCTTGATGATGGACTCGGTCTGGGGGGTGTCCTGGCCCCGCTGCCAGGCGGCCCGGTAGGTCACCCCCACCAGGCCTGCCACGGCCTCGTTCAGCCGGCCCATGCTGCCGCCGGCCACATGCCGGAGGGTGTCCCGAACCCGATCGAGGATGTCCTGGACCAGATCCCCGTGCTCCTCCAGGAAGGCCTCCCCCTCGGGGGTGACCTGGTAGACCTTCCGGCCGTCCTTCTCCACCCCCCGGACGTACCCCTGATCCTCCAGGAGCTGCAGGGTCGGGTAGACGGTGCCGGCCGATGGGGAATAGCACCCGCCGGTCCGCTCCTCGAGCGCCTTGATGATGTCATACCCGTGGCGCGGCTGCTCCTTGATCAGGGTCAGGATGATGTACTTCATCTCGCCCGACTCGAACATCTGGCTCCGCTTGCCTCGTCGCCGATGCCCGGGTCCGTGTTCCCAGCGTCCGACCCACTTTTCGGGGTTGAACTCGCCGAAGATCCCGGTGAACCAGTCCTGAGATTTTGCCGACATGATGCCTCCTTGGAGCCTGGCCCCTGAGTTACGACATATCTTACGATATATCGCGCGATATGTCAAGATATATCTCGTTGGATAGGGAGATTACTATCCGGGGTGCCGGCTGAGGTGCCCAGCCCCTGATCGGGAGACCTGTATGCGTGCGATTGTCGTGTCCGAGTTTGGTGGCGCCGAAGTGATGGAACTCGGTACCTGGCCCGATCCGAAGCCAGGTCCAGGCCAGGTCCTGATCGAGGTGCACGCCGCCGGGGTCAATCCGGTGGACACCTATATCCGCTCCGGTGTGTACGCCAAGCTGCCGGAACTGCCGTTCGTCCCAGGCTGGGATGGAGCTGGGCGGGTCCTCGCGGTCGGGACCGGCGTGGCAGCGTTGGCCGAGGGGGACCGGGTCTATTTCTCCGGTACCGTCGCCGGCCGGGCGATCGGGAGCTACGCCGAGCTCGCTGTCTGCGGTGAAGTGCAGGTCTTCCCGCTTCCCGACCGTCTGAGCTATCCCCAGGGCGCCTCCATCGGAGTGCCCTACGCCACGGCGTATCGCGCGCTGTTCCAGCGAGGCAACGCTCGATCGGGGGAGTGGGTCCTGATCCACGGTGCCAGTGGGGCGGTCGGCACCGCCGCGGTGCAACTGGCGCGGGTCCACGGGCTCACGGTGATCGGAACGGCCGGCACTCCCGGTGGGGTCGCCCTGGTTCAACGGGAAGGGGCCCACCACGGGGTGTTGCACGGGACCCCTGAAACGGCCGCGCGGATCAGCGAACTGACCCAGGGCAGGGGGGTCGATCTCATTATCGAGATGCTGGCCAATCGCAATCTGGACACCGACCTCTCCCTGCTCGCCAACCAGGGGAGAGTGGTGGTGGTCGGCAACCGGGGACGGGTCGAGATTGACCCGAGGCAGACCATGGCACGCGAGTCGACCATTCTCGGGGTATCGCTCTGGCACGCCAGCGACCTCGAGCTGCGAGAGGTCCATCTGCGGATGGCTCCCGATCTGGCCGGCGGTCGCCTGACCCCACTGGTCGGCCGGAGTTTCCCGCTCGGGGAGGCCGCCCGGGCCCATCGTGAGATCCTGGCCGGAGGCGCCATGGGGAAGATCGTCCTCACCGTCCGGTGAAGACGGCCTTGGCGCTGGAAACACGAAGGGCCCGCCGACGTGGCGGGCCCTCGTGGTATCCGGGAGCTGCGGCTCGGCCCGGCGGCCGACCGGCTCAGCCCTGGGGCCGGCGCCGGCGAATCCAGCCAGCCGCGCTCAGTCCGAGCAGACCGGTGGAGAGCAGGACCATGGTGCCCGGCTCGGGAACGGTGGTTTCCGGGAACTCGAAGTTGGCGAAGACCGCGTCGTCTTCATCCCCATCGAACGAGAGCCGGACCCAGTCCACATAGCCCTGGTATTGATCGGGCCAGTTGCTGCCCACCCCGACGCTCATCCCGTAGACAAACATGTTGCCCAGGCTGAACGAGGAGCAGGCTTCTTGGGCGGTGCCATTGATGAAGTTCCCGGTACCCCACCCGGCCGGCGAGCCCAGCAGGAGCTCCCACACCGGGGGCGGTGTCACCCCGCCTGGCTCCAGCAGGGAGCAGTCGGAGATGGAGTACATCCCTCCGCTGGTGTGGTACCAGAACCCCTGGTTGGTCAGGTTCTCGGGGATCCAGGTGTCGAAAGTGACCTCCGAGGGGTCGGTGTAGTACCTCTCCCAGACCAGTTCCCCGGCGAGCAGACCGTTCTCGTCACCCAGCAGCAGCCGGAGGACCGGGGTCTGAGCCAGCCATGGCATGTCGGGCCATTGCCCGTAATACCCCTGGCTCGGCGGGGTGTACGGGAGGGTCTTCCGATACCACTCGAACGAGACATTGTTGACGTCGCTCAATCGCCCCCACGGATTCACCCCGGAGAGGGCCTGGTAGAAGCCCCAGTCGAAGAGACCGCCGGTGACGCCCAGGCTGAGCGAGCCGTTCCCGTACCGTGGGTTGACCGCACTGATGAAGGCGGATCCCCCGGCCGACAGACTCGGCGCCCACGACGGGTCACCCGGGTACGGGTAGACCCTGGTCTGGGCCGCAGCCTCTGGCGCCATGGCCGCCCCCGCCGTGAGAACGGCGATGACCGGCAAGACTCGGAGGAGATAGTGAGCGGTTTTCGATGTCGACATTTCTTTCACCTCAGGGCCTTCCAGAGCAAGGCGTATGCCCGAAGGGCGTCTTCCAAGCTGGTCAAGAGAGAGTTACCCCAGGAAACGGGAACACGCTAGCCACTGTTGTGAAAAATAGTGCATGTATTAGGGTTCGCGCCCTTCGAGCGGGATCGGTCGATGCAGCGGGCTGGCGAACCCTGTGATGGAGTGGACGCACCACTGTGGCGTGCCTCCGACTATTTCTCCGTGGGACCGGCGCCATGCTGTCGAAGAATCGATCGGATCAGGACTCGGTTCGGCCTCCCCGAACCGCGAGCAGGTGACCGCAGACGGCTGCCTCTAGTGCCAGCACCACGCTCTCCCCTGACACCGTGGTGGGATGCTCCGGACTCCCGACGGTGGATCCTGGTCCGAGGATGATCTCCCCTTCAGCGATCACCGGGCCGTGCAACCAGACTGATTCGGCGGTCCGGACGCCCCGACGACTGACCACGCTCCCCGTCACCCGCCCGCCCGCCTCGATCTCGACACTCTCATGAGCCTTGACCGAGCCCCGGACGACGCTGCCGACCCCGACCCGGAGGGTCCCTGTCACCACCAGATTGCCGTGCCACACGCTGCGCGGGGGCAGGGTCAGGTCGCCTTCGACCCGAAGATGATCTCCCCGCACCTCGGCCTCGGCCGGTGGCTGGAAAGGGATCAGGTCGGTGGGGATCTCTGCCGCTGCCGGGGCGGCGCGCTCGCCGGCCACAATCCAGGGTGCGCCCACTCGCTCGAAGCCCACGTCTCGCCCGAGCCAGACGCTGGTGTCTGACGAGGTCCGCCCGAACAGGGCGCACCCGTCCTTCACCCGGAGCAGGCCGTTCGAATGGACCCAGCGCCAGACCACCGACTCAGCGGCCAGCGATACGGTTCCTTCGCCGAGGATGGCGCGATACTCCGCGCCAGGGCCGCCCCGGAGATTGCCGCGCGCCCAGAGCTCGAGTCGGAACCGCTCGTGGCCGTTGAGCTCCACATCCTGTTCCAGGATGACGACCCGGTCGTGTGATCCGTCGGGGACGGCTCCGCGGTCGAGGACTCCCAGAAGCCGCGAGACCCGGACGAAATGGGTGCCATCGGGGAGCCGGCCGAAGTAGTCGCCCACCGCCGCGTCGGGAGGCAGTCGCTCAAGATTCCGCTGCATGTACTCCCGGAAGTTGCGGGCGAACCGGCTGATGTCGGTGTTGTCACGTCCGACCATCCGGAGTGGATCCACATCACTCGGGGCCCACAGCTCCCTGAGGGCCGGAATCAGCGGCAGCGCTGTCCAGGCCAGGGTCACTCCGAGCAGCGCGGCAAATCCCAGGAGGTTCACGGTTTTCCTCCGGGGGCGTCCAGCCGATACCGCTCCGTCTTGTGCCAGTTCGGTCCATCGGTCCCCGGCGCCTGCCACGAACCACGCGAGAGAGTGGCCCGGGAGACGGCCAGGAGGTTGACCAGGAAGCCGAGCGCCAGGAAAGGCAGCAGCCGGATCCGGTTCCGGGAACCATCGAGCCGGGCCGCCGTGGCAACCTCGAAGAAGGCGGCAAAATTGCCGAGGGTGCTGTAGCTGGCGACCGCGAAGAGAATCAGCAGCCCCTGCAGCATCGGGTAGCCCATGAAGTAGAGCGCGGTCGCCAGGCCCCAGCCCAACAGGAGCACCGGCCCGACGGCAAAGACGCCGAGCAGCAGGATGCCGTCGATGACCTGGGCCCACCGCAGATGTCCGGGATTCCGGATCAGCGGAATGGCATAGCGCCGGAGGCACTGGTTATGGCCCCGGGTCCAGCGCTGGATCTGCCGGATTCTGGTCGGCCAGTTTTCCGGAACTTCCTCATAGCATTCCGACCGGTTCTGGTAGACCACCTCCCAGCCGCGCAGCACCAGCCGGAAGGTGATGTCGGTGTCCTCGGCGAGTGAATCGCTGTCCCAGTCCCCCGCATCGAGGAGCGCCGCTCGGCGGACGCCACCGACCGTGCCGCCGTACTGCGGGATCAGGCGGAGATTCATCCGGGCCTGCTGATCGACCTGGTAGCCGCCGGCCCGCTCGAGGTCGAGCAGCCGGGTCAGCAGCGAGCGGTTGAGGTTGTGGGGGACCACTCGTCCCATCACCGCGCCGACCTCCGGATCAAAGAACGGGGCGACCAGCTGGCGGAGCAGGTTGGGCCCCGGCAGGTAGTCGGCATCGAAGACGAGGAAGATCTCGGCGGTGGAACGCGAGGTGGCGTCGAGCAGCGCGGCGGCCTTGCCCGGCTTGCCTTCGGTCCGATGGAACGGCCGGACCCGGTCGGGATGCCGGGCCGCGTACTGGTCGATGATGGTACCGGTGCCGTCCTGGGAACGATCGTCGATCGGGATGATGTGGAACCGGTCCGCCGGGTAGTCGGAGGCCAGCAGGGCATCCAGCATCCCACCGATGACCCGCTCCTCATTGTGAGCCGGGACGAAGACCGCCACCTCGGGCCAATCGGCGATGCCGATGTCCACGTACGGCTGACGGAACCGGCCGAACACCCGGTTCAGGGTAAAGACGTAGTGGCGAAGCGTGTAGCTGACCAGAATCATCACCACGATCCACAGCAGGATGGCGAGCACCTGGCCGATCATCGAGGTGCGCCTCCGGCGGGGATTTCCGACCCTGGCCAGCTCATTGCCCAGCCATACAGCGCCACGAACACCAGCACCTCGACCAGGAGGCCGAAGACGAAGAAGAGCGTGGGCTGCACCACCAGCGACAGATGGTGGATGAGCCAGGCGTGAAGCAGACCCTGGAGTGGCAGCAGGATCGCGAGGTGACCCACGATCAGCACGGTGATGAGGACCTGACGTCCCAGCGAGTGATCGAAGATATAGAAGCCGAAGCCCAGGGCGATCGGCACCAGGGCCAGTACCGCCATGCCGACCGTCAGCAACCCGCCCAGGTACCCCGGGAGGGGGTAGGGGAAAGGCGGGGTGGCAAAGAAGAAGAATCCGAGCGAGACCGTCTGGATCGCGGCGAGGAACCGGAGGAAGTAGCGGGCCGGAAGGAACCGGGGGGGCAGCAGGAACGACAGGGCCAGGAGCGCAGTGGTGCCGATCCCGACGGCCAGGAAATGCGGCGTATCGGGCCATGGCCCGTCGAGCATGGGGTATGGCACCGCGATGTCGAACAGGGTCGCGATCCCGACCCGATGCCATCCCAGCTCAACCGGCAGGCCCAGGCGCGGCAGGATCCAACCCATTGCCTGACCCCAGAGCCGGCCCAGCACCGGAAGCAGCGCCAGCACGCTGAGGAAGCCGAGCAGCGACAGCACCGCAGCGCGGATCGCCCGGCGGGGGGTCCATTCCAGCTGCACCATGGACCGGTGCTTCCGGATGATTCCCCCCTGCGCTCCGCGGAGGCGGAGCTGGGCCAGCCGGAAGGCCGGGCCGAGGACCGGGTCGTTACCAGTGCCGGAATACACCGAGCGTCAGTCCTGTGCGGGCGTAGAACGGATTGTCATAGTACTCGACCCGACCGACCAGCCCCACTCTTTGGCTGACCCACTCCCGCCAGGCGATCGAACCCTCCCAGCTGGTGAACAGGCGTTCGGTCTGGCCGGCCCCTGTCAATTGATAACCCTCTCCGCCCCCGCTGCCGCGGAGCACGATGACCCGATGCCGTTCCCGACCGATGGTGACGGCGGCAAATCCGCGACCGGAGCTGACCGCGTTCGGGTAGCTCCAGTTGATCCGGCCTCCGGCCTCGATCGCCACTCCCGGGAGGTAGATCACCGAGCTGCCCTGCATGGCTACATCGGAATAGCCCCGCTTGGCCTTGACGTAGGTGCCACTCACCATGGTGACCAGGTTCCGTCGATCAAGCCACGACTTGCCGATAGTGAGGTCGGTGCGCAGGTCCGGGAGGTAGTACTGGCCGCTGCCGCCGCCGACGGCGACATAGCTGAACCAGTCGCGGTGGAACTGATACCGATTCCCGGCCCCGAGCCAGACACCCCGGTCCTTGAACGCCTCCTGGACCAGACCGGTTAGGTCCCAGACGGTCCGGCTTCCCACCGGGGCGTGGAGCTGCAGGCCCAACCCCTTCCAGTCTCCGAAGTCGTTGCTGACCGCGTGATAATACCCCTCGGCCTGCACCCACCCTGCCGGGCCCGTGGGCTGCTGGGCCCGGGCTGGGAGAACCAGCGTGATGCAAAGGGCACCCAACATGGCCAGCCGGTGGAGGGTCATGCGCCAACCGCCATCGAGGCGGGGGCCGAGAGCCCGAAGCGTCGTTCGATCGCCTCGACGATTCGCTCCGCGGCCCGACCGTCGCCAAATGGGTTGCTGCCGGACACCATCCGGAGATAGGCGGCCGGGTCGTCGAGCAGGGCCCCGACCGTGGCGGTGATGAGGTCGCTGTCGGTGCCGACCAGGCGGCCGAAGCCTGACTCGATCACTTCGGGTCGCTCGGTGACGGTTCGGAGAATCAGAATCGGCTTCCGGAACGCCGGTGCTTCCTCCTGAATGCCCCCGGAGTCGCTCAGGATCAGATACGACCGCCGCATGACCTCGAGCAGGTCGGGGTAGGAGAGCGGGTCGAAGAGGTGGATCCGGTCCGAGTCACTCAGCTCGGCAAAGACAATCTCGCGAACCTTCGGATTGAGGTGGACCGGAAAGACGATCTCAACATCGTCATGCTGATCAAGAATCCGGCGGAAGGCCCGACAGAGATCGCGCAGGTCGTCACCCAGATTCTCCCGCCGGTGGACGGTCACCAGGAGCACCCGGCGCGCGGACCACGACACCGCCTCCAGCCCGACCTCATCGAACCGGACCCGCGGCGGAATCGCCTGGAGCGCGTCCACCACCGTGTTGCCGGTCACATGAATGTCGGCGGGCTTCACGCCCTCGCGCAGCAGGTTGTCGCGCGCCCCGATGGTGGGGGCGAAATGGAGATCAGCGGCGATGCCCGCCAGCCGGCGGTTGGCTTCCTCGGGGAACGGTCGGCGCATGTCGCCGGAGCGGAGGCCCGCCTCCACGTGTCCGATCGGGATGCTCTGGTAGAACGCTGCCAGCACGGCGGAGACGACCGTCGAGGTGTCCCCCTGCACCAGCAGCAGGTCAGGCCGGATGTCGGCAAAGCACCGGGTCAGCGCCAGCAGGGCGCTGGCGGTAAACTCGGCCAGGGTCCGGTTGGCATGGGTGAGGCCGAGATCGATGTCCGGGCTGATTTCCATGGCCGCCATGGCCTGGGTGAGCATCTCCCGGTGTTGGGAGGTGGCGATCACCACCGGTTCGAAGTACTGGGCCCGCCGGCCCAAGGCTCGAATCACGGGCGCCATCTTGATAGCTTCCGGACGGGTTCCGAGTACCACGGCGACCCGGAACCGTCCCCCAGCAGCAGGGCGGTGGTCTGGCACAGCTGGCATCGTGATGTGGACCTCCTGGCCAGACGAACCGAGGGGTTCGGATGCGCTGGTGGTCCCCAGAAGGGGGCAAGCTTCACGCCACTGTGGCCAGCGTGCACCGCGTGTGGTACGGCCGAATCGATCAAGTATAAGTTAATGTCTAATAAAGAGATAGGGGTTGCGGCCCCGCGCCCGGTGGTACCGATGGCCCTCTTCCGTGGAGCTCGCTTCCGATGCCACATGCCGGTCCTCGTGCACATCTCGCGGCTGTTGTGGCCGGTCTCTGCCTGCTTCCGGGGTGGGCCTCAGGGCAGGTCCGAGCCCGGGATCTCGGGGTGCGTCCGGGGGTATTTCAACCTGGTTCCTGGAACGCGATTACCGACGTCCCCGGCGTCCTGGTGGGCCACACCACGATCATCGAGGGGGATTCCGTCCGGACCGGAGTCACGGCGATCCGGCCTCACGCCGGGAACCTGTTCTTCGAGCGGGTGCCGGCCGCCCTCCACGTGGGGAACGGGTTTGGCAAACTGATCGGCGCCACCCAGCTGCAGGAGCTGGGGGAACTGGAAACCCCCATTCTGCTCAGTTGCACCCTGTGTGTCTGGAAGGTTGCCGACGCAATGACGGAATGGCTCCTGGCTCAGCCCGGGATGGAGGCCGTCCGTTCGATCAATCCCGTCGTGGGCGAGACCAACGACGGTGGGCTGAACGCGATCCGAAGCCGACCGATTCCGCCCGCCGCCGTGCGCCGGGTGCTTGAGGGGGCCAAATCGGGGCCGGTGCCGGAGGGCAGTGTGGGGGCCGGAACCGGGACCCAGGCGTTCGGCTGGAAGGGAGGGATCGGCACCGCCTCCCGGAAACTCCCTGCCGGGCTGGGCGGCTGGTCGGTGGGGGTGCTGGTGCAGAGCAACTTCGGTGGAGTGCTGCAGGTGCTCGGCGCGCCGGTCGGTCGGGAACTTGGCCGCTATGCCTTTCGTGGCACCACGGACAGCGCCGGTGACGGGTCGATCCTCGTCGTGGTGGCGACCGACGCTCCCTTGTCAGACCGGAACCTGGGTCGGTTGGCAGCCCGGGGGATGCTGGGACTGGGGCGGACAGGTTCCTCCGCCTCCAACGGATCGGGGGACTACGTCATCTCGTTTTCGACGGCGGCGGCGGTCCGCCGACTCGCGGGAACCGGGCCGAGGTCAGTCGTGGAACTGCCCAATGACGAGATGTCCGGCCTGTTTCAGGCGGTGGTGGAGAGTACCGAGGAGGCGATCTACAATTCGCTCTTCATGGCGACAACGGTCACCAGCCGATTCGGTCGGGCAGAGGCGATCCCGCTCGATCGGGTCCGGACGATCCTCCGGAGTCATGGCATCGTGCCCTGAGCGGTGGGGATGGAAGAAAACACAAGCGCCCGGCCATTGGCCGGGCGCTTGTGTTTCAAGCTGACCGCGCTCAGAAGTTCGCGGTGATGCCGCCGAGAATCCGGGACCCGTTGACCGAGCCTCCGTAGATGCTGAACCACTGCTTGTCGAACACATTCTGCCCGGAGACGTAGGCCCGGAGGTTGTTGTTGATCCGGTAGCCGAAGTCGGCGTCAAAGATGGTGCCGGACTCGATCCAGCCGGCAAAGGCGCCGGCGGCCCACGGGAACGCGCTGGAGGTGCGGATTCCCACCCGGGCGTCCAGGCCCGTGCGGCCGTTGTAGCTCAGGGCCAACCGGGTCCGCCATTTCGGGGTGTTCGCCAGCAGTTTGTCTCCGGCGGCGATCTTGTCCTGATCCACCGAGTAATCGAACAATGACACGTAGCCGTCGGCCCGGATCTCATCGGCCAGCTGGAAACCAGCGCCCACGTTGGTGCCCCACATCTTGGCGGAGCCGGCGTTGGCGTAGGTCACCACGATCCCGGTCTTGCCGTCTTCGGTCCGGGTCAGGCCCCGGCCCGCCGTCCGGGAGGCCGGATTTGCCAGCAGCGCGTTCCGGACGGCGCCCTCCAGGGCACCCCGGAAGGCAGCCGGCACCGCTGCGGGCGCCGTCCAGGGCTTGAACGCCGGGTTCACACCGGGGAGCAGATCGGTGACGAAGTTCGACAGGCTGTTGTAGAAGGCGTCGACCGTGACCCACAGCTTGCTGCTCAGGTCACCCCGGTAGCCGACCTCCCAGCCGGTGGTCTTCTCGACCTCGAGCTTGGCGTTGCCCCGGGCCCAGACCGGCACCCTGGCCGAGTTGGTGAACAGTTCGCCCTGGGGCACGCCCGCCAGGGCCGGTCCGAGGGCCGAGGCGCGCATGCCGGCCTCGAGTGCGAGGAAGTTGGCCGGGGCGCCCGCCGCCACCCGGAGGTAGAACTCCGAGTAGTTCGGGGTCTGGAACGCCCGGTTGAAGGTGAACCGGAAGGAGTGGTTCTCGTTGGGGCTCACCACCAGCGCCGCCTTGGGCGAGAACTGGGGGGTGATCAGGCTGTTGAAGTCCATCCGGCCGGCCACCACCAGGCGGACGATGTCGCTCAGGTCGTAGGAGGCCTGGGCGAACCCGGCATAGGAGTAGTCGCTCCGGTCATCGTTCTGGGGCAGCATGAGCGTGCCGGAGGTGTTGACGTTCGTGTTCCGGACCGAGGCCCCGTACACGAACTGGCCCCGGCCGTCCTCGAACATGGCGTTGCCCTGGCCCTCGACGTGGAAGATGTTGGACGTTTCCCGCAGCGGGGCCCCGGAGGCCAGTGAGAACTGTGGGTCGTTGGTCTTCCGGCCGTTCCAGTAGGCCATCACGTTGAACTTCTCGGCCGACCAGCCCAGTCGAGCGTAGGGTCGGGTCGCGCCGGTGACCTGGACTCGGCCGATGCCGGTCACGAAGACTTCGTTTTCCACCTGCGCGAATCCCGACTCGCCGGTGATGATCGAGCCATCATCCAGGTAGTAGTCCAACCGGCCGCTGCCATAGACGCTGGTGATCGGGTCACGATCGCCCAGCGGTGCGCCGGTGGTGGCATCCTTGGTCTGGCCCTTGAGTGGCAACAGTTCCCGAGTGAGCGGCGCCAGGCTGTCGCTGACCGGGCCGTACTCCTTCCGGAGGGAACTCAGGTC
>CAYINH010000038.1:0-13625 GCA_964364615.1 uncultured Gemmatimonadaceae bacterium | reverse complement strand
CGAGCTGCTCGGCAGGATCAAGCAGACCGACCTGTCGGTGCCGTATCAGGACGGCGAGTGGTGGTACCTGAACCGGACCGAGGAGGGCAAGCAGTATCCGATCCACTGCCGGCGGCAGGGTGGGGAAGAGGGGCCGGAGGAGGTGCTGCTCGACCTGAATCAGTTGGCAGAGGGCAAGCCGTTCATGGCCCTGGGGGCCTTTGCCGTCTCCGGGAACGGCCGCTATCTGGCCTACTCGACCGACGACACCGGCTACCGCGACTACCTGCTGCAGCTCAAGGACCTGGCCACCGGAGAGCTGCTCCCGCTGCGGGTGCCGAAGGCAAGTTCCGTGGCCTGGGCGGCGGATGATCAGACCCTGTTCTACGTGGTCGACGATGAGGCCAAGCGGCCCTGGCAGCTCTACCGCCACCGGATCGGGACCGACCAGCATCAGCTGCTTCGGGAAGAGCAGGATGAAGCCTTCCGGCTGTTCGTTGGCCTGACCCGGAGCCGGACCTTTCTGGTGACCTCATCCGACAGCCACACCACCACCGAAATGCACCTGCTGGCCAGTGATCAACCGCTGGGGACGTGGCGGCTGGTGGCGCCGCGGGTGCAGGACCAGGAGTACAGCCTGGATCACCAGGGGGACCGGTTCGTCATCCGGGTCAATGACCGGGGACGGAACTTCCGGCTGGTGTCGGCGCCGGTGGGCGATCCCGGCCCGGAGCAGTGGACCGAGCTTGTTCCGCACCGGCCGGAGGTGATGCTGGAGGACGCCGATTGTTTCGAGGGTCACATCGTCGTGAGCGAGCGGTCCGCCGGGCTTCCCAGGCTCCGGGTTCTCCACGCCGATGGCCGCGAGGAGGTCATTCCATTCCCTGAGGCCGTGTGTGAGGTGTATCTGGGGGCCAACCGGATGTACCGGAGTCGGAAGGTCCGGTTTCATTTCCAGTCGCTGGTGACGCCGCCCTCGGTCTTCGACTACGACCTCGACTCGGGGACCGCGGCCCTGCGAAAGCAGCTCGAGGTGCTGGGCGGCTACGACCCCACCCGGTACCGCAGTGAACGCCTGGAAGCCGTGGCCCAGGATGGAACCTGGGTACCGGTCTCGCTGGTCTATCGGGCTGACCGGCCTCGGCAACCGGGGCCGCTGCTGCTCGAGGCGTACGGCTCGTACGGGATTCCCTATCCCATCGGCTTCTCGTCAAACCGCGTGAGCCTGCTGGATCGCGGCGTGGTGTGTGCCATCGCCCACATCCGGGGCGGCGGGGAGCTGGGGAAGCCGTGGCACGACGCCGGGCGAATGGCCCACAAGATGAACAGCTTCACCGACTTCATCGCCGCGGCCGAGCATCTGATGGCCACCGGGTGGACCAGACCCGAGGATCTGGCGATCGAAGGGGGCAGCGCTGGAGGGCTGTTGATGGGCGCGGTGACCAACCTGCGTCCGGATCTGTTTGGCGTGGTCATCAGCCATGTGCCGTTCGTGGACCTGATCAGCACGATGTCGGATGCGTCGCTGCCGCTCACGGTGGGTGAGTATGAGGAGTGGGGCAACCCCACGGTCGAGGAGCACTACCGCTGGATGGAGCGGTACGACCCCTACCGGAACTTGCAGCCCGGCCGCTATCCCCCGATGCTGGTCCGCACCGCGTTCAACGACAGCCAGGTGATGTACTGGGAGCCGGCCAAGTACGTCGCGAAGCTGCGGACTCTCAAGTCCGGTGACGAGCCGCTGCTGCTGGTGACCAACATGGGGGCCGGTCACGGGGGAGCTTCGGGGCGGTATGACCGGCTCCGGGAGATCGCCCTCGACTACGCCTTCCTGCTCACCACCCTGGGGGTGGAAGCGGTCTAATGTGCAGATAGCCGCATTCGGAGAACTACGGGGGTAATGATCCGGATAGCGACGACGGGCGGAAACCACTAGGTTAGGGTCGTGATTAAAGCTACATGAAAGCCATTCTCATTTAGAAATCAGGAGCCTGGGCCCCTCATGTCCCGTCCCACTCGCCCGTTGCCGACGATCCTCGCTGCCCTGACCCTGCTCCTCTGCCCCATCGCGCTCTCTGCGCAGCAGCCTCCAACCCGGGCGAAGGACACACTCACCCTCGACGAAGTCCAGGTCGTTGGCACCCGGTCCGCACGCTCGACCATCCCCGGTTCCGCTACCGTCATCGACAGCGAGACGATCGCCCGCTGGCGCCCACTCACCGTCAACGAGGTGATCCGCCGGGTTTCCGGCATGCTCGCGCGGGATGAAGAGGGCTTCGGCCTCCGCCCGAATATCGGCGTCCGGGGCCTCGACCCCACCCGGTCCCGGAAGGTGCTCCTCCTGGAGGATGGCATCCCGCTCGCCCTCGCCCCCTACGGTGACAACTCGAGCTACTACCACCCGCCGCTCGGCCGATTCGCTCGGGTCGAGGTCCTCAAGGGGTCGGGCCAGATCCTTTTCGGCCCCCAGACGATCGGTGGGGTGATCAACTACGTCACCCCGGCCATCCCGGCGCGCGCCTCCGGCTCCGTCTCGCTGAGCGGCGGCACCCGGGGACATGTGCTCGGCACAGCCAACCTGGGAGGGACGTGGGGCTTCGTGGGCGCGTTCCTGAGCGCGTCGCGGCGTCGCGCGGAGGGGGTGCGGGATAACACCGGGACGCTGCTGGACGACCTGACCGTGAAATCATCGGTGGCCATTTCCCCGGGGCATGCCGTCACCGTGCGCGGCAACCTCTACCACGAGCGATCGAACGTCACCTACTCGGGGCTGACCGAGGCGGAATGGGCGATCGACCCGCGGGCCAACCCCTTCCACCGGGACTCGATGCTCATGGGCCGGTGGGGGGCCTCGGCCACCGATCGGATCGACTTGGGCCAGGGTGTCGCTCTGCTCACCACCGTCTACGCCTCGGGCGTCTCGCGCGACTGGTGGCGGCAGTCGAGCAACTCGGGCGAACGGCCGAACGACCGGAGCGACCCGGCCTGCCGTGGGATGGAGAACCTCGACACCACCTGCGGGAACCAGGGCCGGCTCCGCGACTACCGCGTGTGGGGTGTGGAACCGCGGCTCCGGGCGCCCTGGTCGGCCTTCGGGATGCCGGCCCTGCTCGACATCGGCGTCCGGGCCCACGACGAGCGGCAGGAGCGGCGCCAGGCCAACGGCGACTCCCCCACCGCCCGCGCCGCCGGTGACCCGTCCAACCCGGGCTCGGGCCTGGTCGAGTACAACCTGCGGACCACGCGGGCGTATTCGGCCTTCATCCAGAATCGTTGGTTTCTGGGGCGGTGGACCGTGACACCGGGGCTCCGAATCGAGCACGTCCGCCACGAGCGCTCGAACTTGCTCAGCGACCCCGTGGTGTCGGGATCTGGCAGTCTCACCCAGGTCGTGCCGGGCCTCGGGGTGACCTACGCGCCGACCGAGGGAATCACCGTCTTCGCCGGCGCCCACCGAGGGTTCGCTCCCCCGCGGGTGGAGGACCTGATTGACAACGGCACCGGCACCGTCGTCGAACTCGACGCCGAGCTGAGTTGGAACTACGAGCTCGGGGTACGCGCGGTTGTCGGGCGAGGCCTCGACCTGGAGGCGACGGCGTTCCGGCTCGACTTCGAGAACCAGATCGTCCCGGCCAGCGTGGCCGGCGGGTCGGGTGCCACCGCCACCAGCGCCGGGCGCACCCTCCACCAGGGCCTGGAGGTCGCGGCGCGAGTCGACGGTGCCGCCTTGCTTGGCCTTCGGCACCGGGTCTTCCTCGACGCGGCGTGGACCTGGGTTCCCACCGCCAAGTTCGCGGGCGAGCGGTACGCCTTCGTCGGGGCTGCGGCTCCCGATGTGGTCGGGAAGGTGTACGGTGCCCAGAACAGCGCTGGCACCCGCTCGGCGGTGTCGGTGACCGGATTCCGCTTGCCTTACGCGCCCAGGACCACCCTCACGGCGGGCCTCAGCTACCAGCACCGGGGCGCGCTCGACGCTCGGGTCGAGGCGGTATATCTGGGTCGCCAGTTTGGCGATGCGCTGAACACGACCACCACCGTGGCCGATGGACAGCAAGGTATCCTGCCGGCCTCCACCCTCTGGAACGTGGCTGTGAACTACACCATCCGGGTGACCGGCGGTACGATGTTCGTCATGGTCCAGAATCTCTTCGACCGGCTCTACATCTCGGATCGTACTCGGGGACTCCTGCCTGGCGTGCCCCGTTCACTGCAGGTGGGGATCGCCCAGCCGTTCTAGCCGGTGGTTGGTGCTTGGAGGGGTGTGTCCGCTCTCTCTATGCTGCCGGGAGGGGCGCCGCCCCGGGCTGATAGACGCACAGGGGATCGGAGCCCAACTGGTTCCCGGTGGTCGCCCAGGCGCGAGCCCGGGATCCGCCGCAGGTCCAGCGGAATTCGCACGCGCCACAGCGGCCCTCCAGGCGGTTCATGTCCCGCAAGGCGAGTAGGTCTGGGGCGGTGCGGTAGATGAGCGACAGCGGGGTTTCCCTGACGTTGCCCAGGCGGGGAAAGGGCAGGAAGCCGGCGGGAAACACTTCGCCGACATGGCTGACGAAGACGACCCCGTTGCCGTCCCGGACGCCAAACCCCATCCGCTTGCCGAACCGGACCAGCTCCGCTTCGGCGGCTCCCTCGCGGAGCCGCTGCTGAATCCAGTACCGGCGGTACTGTGGTGCTTCGACCGTGCTGACATGGAAGGGCGCGTCGGCCGCAGTCCGGTAGACCCATCCGAAGAGCTCCTCGACTTCCTCGGGGGAGGGCGCCGTGAGTTCGGCCCCCCGACCCACCGGAATCAACAGAAACAGGCTCCAGCGTCGTACCGGCGGACTGGCGTGATCCCGCAGCAGTTCGTACATGGCCGGCAGGTGGGGCAGCGTTTCCCGGGTCACGGTGGTATTGACCTGGACCGGGAGCCGTTGCTCGCGGGCCCAGCCGAGGGCGTTGCGCGAGTGCTGAAAAGTCCCGTCCACGCCCCGAAACGCATCGTGGATGGCGGCGCTGGGCCCGTCGAGGCTCACCCCCATCGCGGCCACCCCCAGGTCCCGGAATCGAGCCACATGCTCTGCGGTCAGGGTCGGCGTCGTGCTCGGAGTGATGGAGACCGGAAGGTGGATGCTGCGGGCATAGGCGATGAGATCGAACAGATCCGGTCGCTTCATCGGATCGCCACCGGTCAGGATCAGCATGCTGCCCATGGTCTTGATGTCGTCCATAAGCGTCCGGGCCTCGGCGGTCGTCAGTTCGCCGGGCGGAGCACAGGGAATCGCGTCCGCCCGACAGTGGCGGCAGGAGAGATCGCACGCAATGGTGGTTTCCCAGTAGACGTTCCGGGGCGCCTGGCGGTAGACCTGTCCGGGAAAGCGGGCGCCGACCAGGTCGGTTGCGAGATCCGGAGCGTGGCCGACAGGGGGCTGAGTAGTCATCGACTCCGCCAATGGGTGAGGACACAGGACGGTTGACCGGATGCCGCAGCACCCAGCTCAAATCTGCTCTGACGATCGGTTGGCCGCATCCGGAATACTACGGGGGTAATGATCCGGATGGCGGCGTCAGGAGGTCCGCCCTAGGTTCATCGTGGTGCTCTCATCGAACGGTCCGATGCCCATCGCCTGTCTTGGTCTCAGCCATCACGCTACACCGGTCGCCGTGCGAGAGCGACTGGCCTTCGGTCGCGAAGGGGTGCGGAGGTTCCTGACGGACCTTGACCGAGAGCGGGCTTGGGCTGCCGGGATCGGCGAAGTCGCTCTGGTCTCCACCTGCAACCGGACCGAACTGTACCTGGCGTCGCGTACGCCGGCCGAGCGATTCACCGGGGTTCCACCCTTCGCCACCGACCTGCTGCTTGGGTCCCATGGCATTACCCACGAATCGGTCCAACGACACCTCTACACCTGGACCGGCGCCGAGGCGGTGGGTCACCTCTGCCGGGTGGCGTCAGGCATGGAGTCGATGGTCGTGGGTGAGTCCGAAGTGCTGGGCCAGGTGGTGGCCGCTCACGGCCTCGCCGCGGACGCGGGCACCACTGGGCTCGTGCTTGATGCCGTCTTCCGGGCCGCCATCCGGACTGGCCGCCGAGCCCGGGTCGAAACGGGTATTGGCCGGGCGGCGACGAGCGTCGCGAGTGAGGCGGTGCGCCTGGCGGAAACCTTGGTCGAGGCCGGATCGGGGCCTGCCGTGGTCGTCCTGGGCGCCGGCCAGATGGCCCGCCTTCTGGCCGAGATCCTCACTCGGCGGGGCTTCCGGGATCTCCGCGTCATCGGGCGTACCGCCAGCAGGGCGGAAACAATCGCCCGGGCCGTCGGCGGCACCGCCGGGTCGTGGGCTGATCTCCCGGGAGCCTTGCGGGAAGCCGACCTGCTCTTCAGTTGCACATCGGCCCCCCACGCGGTGGTGACGGCCGGGCTCCTGTCGGAGGCGCTCGCGGGACGCCAGGACCGGCCCCTCGCCTGTCTCGACCTCGCGGTCCCGCGGGACATCGAGCCGGCGGTCCGCACCCTCGGCCAGGTGACACTCCACGATCTCGACGACCTGCAGGCCCGGGTCAAGCGGAACCGACGGGCACGCGAGTTGGAGCGCCCGAGGGTCGAAGGGATCGTGCAGCAGGAGGTGGCTCAGTTCCTGGCGTGGCTTCATGGGGCCGAGCTCCGCCCGGTACTGGCGGCCATGCATGCCCGGGGCGAAGAGATCGGTCGCCGCGAGGTGGAGCGGATGCTCCGGCGCCACCCCGACGTCGATCCAGCCCTGCGCGACGAGATGGAGCGGCTGTCGCTGTCGATCGTCGCCAAGCTGCTCCACGGACCGTCAGCGAGACTGCGGACCGAAACGGATCCGGTCCGATGTCAGCACTACGTCGGTGCCCTGCAGCAGCTCTTCGGACTGGCCGACGACGGCGAGCGCCGGTGCGCCGGTCTGCCGTGATTCGATCCTTCCCCTCCGGTACCCTCCGCCTCGGGACCCGGGCCTCGACCCTCGCCCGGTGGCAGACCCAGGCGGTCCGGCAACGCCTGGCGTCACTCCACTCGGACCTGTCCTGTAAAGAGGTGGTCCTGCGTACCCAGGGGGATCAGGATGTGAGTACCCCCCTCCCCGTCATGGGCGGGCGGGGTGTCTTCACCGATGCTCTCGAGCAGGCGTTGCTGGATGGTCGAATTGATCTGGCGGTGCATTCGCTGAAGGACGTGCCGGTCGACCCGACGCCGGGCCTGACCCTCGTGGCTCTCTGTCTCCGGGAGGATCCCCGAGACGCGATGGTGTCGGCTCGGGGTTACACCCTGGCAACCCTGCCTCAGGGAGGGGTGGTCGGCACCTGTAGCCTGCGCCGCAGCGCCCAGCTCCTGGCCCTGCGTCCAGACCTCCAGCTGGCTCCGTTGCGGGGCAACGTGGATACCCGGGTCCGTCATGCGGCCGAAGGAAAGTTCGCGGCGATCGTGCTCGCGGCGGCCGGCCTCAAGCGACTCGGCCTGGCCAGCCAGATCTCCGAGCTGATCGATCCCGGCCTGATCCTGCCGGCGCCGGGCCAGGGCGCGCTGGCGATCCAGTGTCGCGCCGAGGATGCGCGGACCCTCGCGCTGGTGTCGCCGTTAGATGATCCAGCGGTGCGCCAGGAGACCGAGGCGGAGCGGGCCTTTCTGGCAGGACTGGGTGGCGGATGTGCCGCCCCGATCGCGGCGCTCGGACGGGTGGACGGTCCTCAGCTTCGGCTGGTGGGATTGGTGGCCTCGGAAGACGGACGCCAGCTACTCCATCTGGAGGGCACCGCTCCCCGGGCCGAGGCGGTAACGCTCGGTCACGACCTGGCTCGCCAGGCGGTGCACCGCGGAGCCGGAGCTTTGCTGATATGAGTGGCCTGCTGGGAAAGACTGTGGTGGTGACCCGTGCCGCGCACCAGGCGGGCCCGCTGATCGAGGCGCTCACGGTCCGGGGCGCCCGGGTGATCGCGATGCCGGCGATCGCGATCCGCCCCGTCGCTGACTGGACTACGCTCGACGCTGTGCTCGGCGCCCTCCACCGATTTGACTGGATTGTCTTCACGAGCGCCAACGCGGTTGCCGCGGTCTGGTCTCGGCTGGGAGTCCTCGGTCTGTCCTTGCCCCCCACCCTGCGGGTCGCCGCCGTCGGTCCCCCGACCGCGGCCGCGCTGGCGGCGCATGATGTCGTCGGGCCGGTGTTGCCGATGACCTTCCGCGGCGAGGCCCTGGCCGACGCGATGCCGGGGCTGACTGGCGCCCGGGTCCTGCTGCCGCGGGGTGATCTGGGTCGGGCCAGCACGGTGGCGGCCCTCGAGGCCGCCGGGGCGGTGGTGGAACCCGTGACGGTTTACCACACGATGCCGGCGGGCATTGACCCGGTCCACCGGACGGCGCTGATGGGTGGGGTCGACGCGATCACATTCACCTCACCGTCCACCGTCCGGAACTTCGTCGTCGCCCTGGGGCCCGAGGCCATTCCGCTGCTGCAGCGCACACTCGTGGCCTGCATCGGCCCGGTCACGGCCGAAGCGGTCACCGACCTCGCCCTTCCGGTGCCACTGCAACCGGCGGAGGCGACCGCCGCAGCACTGGTCGCCGCCTTGGAGGCGCATTTCAGATGATCGCGATCCGTCCCCGGCGCTGGCGCCTGACGCCGGCCCTCCGCACCCTGGTCCGCGAGACGACTCTGTCGGCCTTCGACCTGATCGCCCCGCTGTTTGTCTCCGAGCGCGCCAGGGAGCCGCGGGCGATCGCCTCGATGCCGGGCGTCTTCCAGTGGCCGGTGGGGGAAATCGTCCGGGAAGGACGGGCCCTGGCCGAGGTCGGGGTCGCCGGGGTCCTCCTGTTCGGGATTCCCGAGGCCAAGGACGCCACCGGCAGCGGGGCGTGGGCGGCCGATGGCGGAGTGCAGCGGGCCATCCGGGCTCTGAAGGAGGCGGTCCCCTCGCTGGTGGTGATGACCGACGTCTGCCTTTGCGAGTACACCGATCACGGGCACTGCGGTCTGGTCAACGGGGCCGATGGGACGCCTGATCCCCGGCTGCCTGCCGGGTACATCCTCAACGATCCGACCCTCGAGTTGCTGGCCCGGATCGCGGTTTCCCATGCTGAGGCCGGCGCCGATGTGGTGGCGCCCTCGGGGATGCTGGATGGCATGGTGGCGGCCATCCGGACCGGGCTTGATGCCAGTGGATTTACTCACCTGCCGGTGCTGTCGTATTCGGTGAAGTACGCATCCGGGTTCTACGGCCCGTTCCGCGACGCCGCCGAAGGCACCCCGCAGTTTGGCGATCGAAATACCCACCAGATGGATCCGGGCAACGCCCGCGAGGCACTCCGGGAACACGGTCTCGATCTGGCCGAGGGGGCGGACGGGCTGATGGTGAAGCCGGCCCTGGCGTACCTCGACGTCATCCGGGCCACCCGGGAGCGGTTCCCGGAGGTTCCGCTGGCGGCGTACAACGTGAGTGGGGAGTACGCGATGGTGAAGGCGGCAGCCTCGAGCGGCTGGCTCGACGAACGCCGCGTCACCCTGGAGATCCTCACTGCGATCCGGCGCGCCGGCGCCGATCTGATTGTCACTTACCACGCACGCGACGCCGCCCGCTGGCTGGCGTCGTAGCACGGAGTGCCGCATGGCCGAACAGACACCCGAGACACTCAATCATTTCACGGTCGCCAGCTTCACGGCGGCCTATTGGCAACTGCCAGCCGAGGCGCGCCGCCAGGTCCGGGCCGACTGGCTGGGCTCCTTCCGTCAGGCCACCGACGCGCTCCATCTCTACCAGGTGGCCGGCCTGGAACCTTCGGCTGACCTGCTGCTCTGGAGCGCGGTGCGGGATGCCGGTCCCGAGGCGACAGCAGGTTTCTTTGCCGGCTTCGCCGCCGCGCTCGGGCCGGTCCGGCAGTTCGTCGGGTTGCGGGAAACCCTCTGGGGCTACACCAGGCCGTCGCAGTACACCAAGGCGCGCTCGACCCAGGAACTGGATCCCTTCGCGCCGACCCGGCTCCCCTTCCTGATCGTCTACCCGTTCGTCAAGACCCCGGGCTGGTACCAGCTCGACCGGGACACCCGCCAGCGGATGATGGCCGGGCATATCCGGATCGGCACCCAGTACCAGGACATCACCCAGCTGCTGCTCTACTCGTTCGGCCTGCAGGACCAGGAGTTCGTGGTGGTATACGAGGCGGGCGATCTGCGGCGATTCCTGGCCCTGGTCAACGAGCTCCGGGGAACCGAGGCTCGGCTCTACACCCAGCGGGACTCGCCGCTGCACACCGGTCGTCATCAACCGGACGCGGAGGCGCTGGAGCAATGGCTGTGACCGCTTCTCCCGCGGTGGAAGCGCCCTTTCTCCTCGCCGCCTCCCGGCAACCGGCCGCCGTGACGCCTGTCTGGTTCATGCGTCAGGCGGGCCGCTACCTGGCGGAGTACCGAGCCATCCGGGCGCGTCACACGCTGCTGGAAATCTGTGCCCAGCCCGACGTGGCCGCGGAAGTGACCCTGCAACCGGTCCACCGGCTCGGGGTGGACGCGGCGATTCTGTTCGCCGACATCCTCCTTCCCCTGGTTCCGATGGGCCTTGAGCTTGAGTTCGTGGCCGGAGAAGGCCCCGCCATCCACAACCCGATCCGGCGGGCGGCGGACGTAGAGTCCCTCCGGCCGGTCGACCCGGAGACCGACCTGGGTCCGGTGCTTGAGACGATCGGTCTGGTGCGGCGGGAATTGCCGGCGGCCGTCCCGTTGATCGGGTTCGCCGGCGCACCGTTCACGGTGGCCACCTACATGATTGAAGGGGGGCCGTCGCGCCACCTGCTCGAGAGCAAGCGGCTGATGTTTGGCGCCCCGGCCCTCTGGCACCAACTGCTCGAGCGCCTCACGGTGGTCCTCGGGGATTTTCTCGCCGCCCAGGTCGGGGCCGGCGCGCAGGCGATACAGGTGTTTGACAGCTGGGTCGGCCAACTGAGCGAGGCCGACTACCGGGAATACGTGCTGCCCCACTCCCGGGCCCTGCTCACCCGGCTGGAAGCGCTCGGGGTGCCGCGGATCCACTTCGGCGTGGGGGCCGACCATCTGCTGGAAACCCTGGCGGAGGCGGGGGGCGACGTGATCGGCCTCGACTGGCGGACGCCGCTGGACGCGGGCTGGCAGCGGCTGGGGGCCCACCGGGCGGTGCAGGGCAACCTCGATCCGGTGGCGCTGTTCGCGCCCCTCCCCGAGCTGAAACGGCGGGTGGTGGAGATTCTCGACCGGGCGGGGGGCCGGCCCGGGCACATCTTCAACCTGGGCCACGGGATCATCCCCGGAACCCCGGTCGATCAGGTCAAAGCGGTGGTGGACATGGTACACGAGTACCGCGCCCGGGCACGAACGTCATGACCGTTCAGGTGCTGGTCGTCGGGGGCGGGATCACCGGCCTGGTTGCGGCCGACCGACTGGTGGAGCGCCTCGGCGGGGACGCTGTCCTGCTGGTCGAGTCCGAACCCCGGCTGGGCGGGAAGATCCAGACCGAACACCAGCATGGGTTCGTGCTCGAAGGCGGCCCGGACTGCTTTCTGGCCGCCAAGCCCGGCGGGATGGCGCTGTGCCGGCGCCTCGGAATCGCCGATCGGGTGGTGGGCACCAACCCGGACCTGCGCCGCAGTTTCGTGAAACGGCAAGGCCGGCTCCACCCATTGCCCGACGGTCTGACCGGCCTGGTCCCGTCCCGGATCGCTCCGCTTCTCGCCACCCGGATTCTTTCGCTCAAGGGGCGACTTCGGGCCGGGCTGGAGTTGTTGGTGCCTCGGCGACGCCAGGGGGAACCTGAATCGGTGGCGGCGTTTGCCCGTCGCCGGTTCGGGTCGGAGGCGTGGAACTACCTGATCGAGCCCCTGCTGAGCGGCATCTACGCGGGTTCCGGTGACCAGCTCAGCCTGGACGCCACCTTCCCCCAGCTCGCGGCGATGGAGGCCCGCCACGGCAGTCTCCTGCGCTCAATGCTGCGGGCCAGGCCGGCGGTCCCGGGGAGGAGTACCTCCCCGACAGGGTTCGTGACGCTCCCGGGAGGACTCGGAGAACTGGTGGAGCAACTGACCGCGCGGCTGCCCGCACAATCGATCCGGCTCGGGGTTCGGGCGCTGTGGGTGGCCGGAATACCGGGCGGTCCGTACCGGGTCGCGCTGTCGGATGGCGCTGAGGTTGACGCTGAATCGGTCGTGGTGACGACGCCCGCCTTCGCGACCGGCGAGATGCTGGCCTCACTCGACCCCGCCCTGGCGGCGGTACTCAACGAAATTCCTTTCGTCTCGACGGCCACCGTGTCGCTGGCGTTTCCGCGGTCGGCGGTGCCGCGGCCGCTGCAGGGGTACGGCTACCTGAGTCCGCTGGTGGAGGGCGGCCAGATCGTTGCCTGCACGTGGACCTCCAACAAGTTTCCGGGTCGGGTGCCTTCCGATTCGGTGCTGATCCGGGCGTTCGTCGGTCGGGCGGGTCAGCGGAGCGTGGTTGACGAACCCGACGACCTGCTGATCGCGTTGGTGCGGGATGAGCTGGCGATGCTGCATGGCATCCGGGCACACCCGATCCTCACCTGGGTGGCGCGCTGGCCCCGGGGCATGCCGCAGTACACCCTTGGTCATGAGGCCAGGCTGACGCGGATTGAGGGACGCCTCGCCGAGTGGCCGGGACTCCTGCTGGCGGGCAGCTCGTACCGGGGCGTCGGAATTCCGGACTGCATCAGTTCGGGCTGGGCCGCGGCCGATGCTGCGCTGGCGATGGTGGTGGCAACCTGAGAGCCCCGACGAGATCACGGGCGCTATTCGAGCGGGCGCAGACGATTCTGCCGGGGGGAGTGGATTCCCCCGTCCGGGCCTTCCGGGCGGTGGGTGGGGAGCCCCGGTTCATCGCCCGCGGAGTGGGAGCCTGGCTCGAGGATGTCGACGGCAACCGCTATGTAGACTACCTGCTGTCGTGGGGGCCGCTGGTGCTGGGTCACGCCCACCCCGCGGTGCTGGAGGCGCTGGCCCAGGTCATGGCCCGCGGCACCAGTTACGGCGCACCCACCGAACTCGAGATCGAACTGGGCGAGTTGATCCGAGGGAAGGTGCCCTCGATGGAGCTGCTCCGGTTTGTGAACTCCGGCACCGAGGCGACGATGAGCGCGCTCCGAGTCGCCCGGGCGTTTACCGGCCGGACCAAAGTCATCAAGTTCGCGGGCTGCTATCACGGCCACGCCGACCTGCTGCTGGTGCAGGCGGGATCGGGGGTGGCGACGCTCGGCCTGCCCGATTCTCCCGGCGTCCCGGCCGGCGCGGTGGCGGACACGCTGGTGGCCCCGTTCAACGACCTGGCCGCCGTGGAGTCGCTGTTCGCACGGTTCCCCGACGAAATCGCAGCGGTGATCGTGGAGCCGGTCGCGGGCAACATGGGGGTGGTCCCGCCGGTGGCGGGATTCCTGGAGGGATTGCGGCAGGTCACCACCTCGTCCGGCGCTCTGCTGGTGTTCGACGAAGTGATGACCGGATTTCGGGTGGATCCCGGGGGGGCTCAGGCCCTGTACCAGGTGACGCCGGACCTGACGACCCTGGGCAAGGTGATCGGCGGTGGACTCCCGGTCGGCGCCGACGGCGGGCGTCAGGGGCTCATGGCCCGCGTCGCGCCCGCGGGGCCGGGCTACCACGCCCGCCCCCAGTCCGGCC
>CAYINH010000037.1:0-13680 GCA_964364615.1 uncultured Gemmatimonadaceae bacterium | reverse complement strand
ATGGCGTCCCCGCATCGGACCGGCCGGCCCGGCTGGAGCGTCTGTACGCGTTCAGCGGCCTGGGCCCCTTCCAGGGCCGACTGGCCGGAGCTCTCTCGGGGGGGATGCGACAGAAGCTCTCGCTCTCCTGCGCCCTCATCCACCAGCCGCGGTTGCTGCTGCTCGATGAACCGACCTTCGGGGTCGACCCGATCTCCCGTCGGGATCTCTGGCTGATCATCCACGAAATGGTGGCCGCCGGGACGACAGTGATCGCCAGCACTTCCTATCTGGACGAGGCGGAGCGGTGTGATCGAGTGCTGCTCCTGCATGAGGGACGGCGACTGGGGCTCGACACTCCGGCCGCGCTCCAGCGCCAACTCGACGGTCGGGTCTTTGCGGTCGAGGGCCCCGACATGGCCGCCCTCAGGCGAGTGCTGGGGGCCGCCCCCGGGGTCAGGACGGTCGCCCGGTATGGCAGGACGTTGCATGTGACCACCGAGCCCTCCGGGGCCGAGGCGGTGGCGGCACTCGCCGGGTCGACCGGCTCCGGCGCCAGCACGATCCGTCCGGTGCCCCCCTCCCTGGAGGACGTCTTTGTGACCCTGATGACCGGGGCGGCCAGTGGCTGATGCGGTGGTGGCCGACCGGCTCCGCAAGGTGTTCGGTGACTTCGTGGCCGTCGACGATCTGAGCTTCTCGGTCGGGACCGGGGAGGTCTTCGGGTTCCTGGGTCCGAACGGTGCCGGCAAGACCACTGCGATCCGGATGCTGACCGGTCTGCTGCCGCCGACGGGTGGCACCGCCGTGGTGGCAGGACTCGACGTCGCCCGGGATCCCTTCGGGGTGCGCCGGCGAATCGGGTACATGTCTCAACTCTTTTCACTGTACGGCGATCTGACCGTGTCGGAAAACCTCGAGTTCTTCGGGGGATTGTACCAGGTGCCGCGCGACCAGTTCCGGGCCCGGCGGGACTGGGTCATCGAGAGCGCTGACCTGGCCGCCGTGGTGGGACAGCTGACGGGCACCCTGCCGCTCGGCCTGAAACAGCGACTGGCGCTCGGATGTGCGTTGCTGCACCAGCCGGCCGTGCTGTTTCTCGATGAGCCGACCTCGGGCGTGGACCCACTCTCCCGGCGCGCGTTCTGGGACCTGATCTATGAGCTGGCGGCCGGCGGCACCACGGTGCTGGTGAGTACCCACTACATGGAAGAAGCGGAGTACTGCGATCGACTGATCCTCATGCATCGCGGGAAACTGGTCGCCCTCGACACCGCGATCGGACTCCGGGCCAGAATGAGCCGGCCGCTGCTGGCAGTGGTCACTGACCAGGCCCCTCAGGTGGTCCAGGCCCTCACCGGTGCCGACGGGGTGGGAGCGGTTACCATGTTCGGCCGGTCGGTTCACGCCGTCGTGTCCGACACCTCACAGGGTCGGGCGGTGGTCGTGGAACGACTGACCAGGGCGGGGCTGGGCTGGTCGACCATCGAGCCGATCGAACCGTCGCTGGAGGACGTGTTCATCGGGTTGGTCCGGGAGGGGGAGACCGGCGACCCATGAGTTTCCGCCGGTTCTGGGCAATCGCCCGAAAGGAGGCCCTCCAACTGCGCCGGGATCCGCGGAGTCTGCTGCTCGCATTTGTGCTTCCGTTCCTCCTCGTGCTGGTGTTCGGGAGCGCCATTTCGCTCGACGTGCGGGACATCCCGTTCGGGGTGCTGGATCGAGACCGGACCCCGGCAAGCCGGGAGCTGGTTGAGGCCTTTCAGGCCTCCGGGTACTTCTCGCTGCGCGCCCGGGTGGCCAGCCCGGGCGAGGCCGATCATCTCCTCGCCCGGGGCAGGGTGCGCCTGGTGGTGGTGATCCCGCCCGGCCATGCCTCGGACCTGGCGTCCGGCCGGGTGGCCGCGGTGCAGCTGCTGGTGGACGGCGGGGACGCCAACACCGCGACGATCGCCATCAACTACGCCGACGCCATTGTGGCCGGCGTCAACCGCCGGATCCTGGCGACCCGGGCGGTCGCAGCGCCACTCGGGTTCGAGGCCCGGGTCTGGTACAACGAGGCCCTCGAGAGCGCCCGGATGATCGTGCCCGGGCTGGTGGCGGTGATCATGGCCATCATTACGGCGATGCTGACCGCTCTGGCCATTGCCCGGGAGTGGGAGCGCGGCACCATGGAGCAGCTGGCGGCCACCCCGGTCCATCGCCTGGAAGTCGTGGCGGGCAAGCTGCTGCCCTACATCGGGATCGGGATCATTGATGTCACGGTGGCCGTGGTCGTGGGGATGGTGGTCTTCGACGTCCCCCTCCGTGGGAGCGTCTTCCTGCTGGCCGCGATGTCGCTGCTCTTCCTGATCGGGATGCTGAGTTTCGGTCTGCTCCTCTCGGCGGCCCTCAAGTCCCAGATGCTGGCCACCCAGGTGGCGATCATGACGACCTATCTGCCGACCCTGCTGCTGTCGGGCTTCATCTTCTCCATCGCCAGCATGCCCTTCGCGCTGCAGGTCGTCAGCACTCTGATCCCCGCCCGGTTCTTCATCGTGATCACCCGGGGGATCTTCCTGAAGGGCATCGGGCTCGGGATCCTCTGGCCCCAGGCGCTGGGCATGCTGGCCTTTACCCTGATCACCTTCGGGATGGCGACTCGGACCTTCCGGAAGGAGATCGACGGGTGATTTCCTGGTCCCGGGTCTTCCGGATGGGGCGCAAGGAAATGCGTCAGATGCTCCGGGACATCCGGATGCGAGGAGTCATCTTCGTGGCACCCCTCGTCCAGCTGGTCCTCTTCGGGTACGCGGTGTCCACCGATGTCCGGGAGGCCCCCCTGATCGTGCTCGACCTCGATCGGAGCGTCGACAGCCGGGCCCTCATCGACCAGCTGACGGCATCGGACTATTTCCGGGTCGTGCGGCGGGCGGAGCGGGTCGAGGAGATCCCGACTGCGCTTGAGCGGGGCTCGGCTCTCCTCAGTCTGGAAATCCCACCCGGCTTCAGTCGGGATCTGCGCGCCGGCCGCGGGGCTACGATGCAGGTCCTGCTCGATGGGACCGACTCGAACACCGGCAACATCGCGCTGGGTTACCTCCAGGGCATCCTGCGCTGGATCGCCCAGGATCTGGCCGTCGATCCCTCCGGGATCGTGTTGGAGCCGCGGGCCTGGTACAACCCGTCCCTCGAGAGCCGGGTCTGGAATGTGCCCGCGGTGATGGGGGCGCTCCTGCTCCTGATCACCATGCTGCTCACCTCGCTGAGCGTGGTCCGGGAGCGGGAGGTGGGGACCTGGGAGCAGTTGATCGTCAGTCCGATCACCCCGACCGAGCTGATGCTCGGGAAGACCCTCCCCGTGGCGGTGATCGGGGTCGTGGACCTCGGGCTGGTGTCCACCCTGGCGGTCCTCTGGTTCGATATCCCTTTGCGGGGGTCCGTGCTGTTGCTGCTCGGTGCGGCGGTCCCGTTTCTGGTGGCTGGGCTGTCCCTCGGCCTCCTGATCTCGACCATCTCCCGGACCCAGCAGGAAGCCTTCATGTCGATGTTCCTGGTCATGCTGCCGGCCCTGATCTTTTCCGGGTTCATGTTTCCGATCTCCAGCATGCCGGAGGGGTTCCAGGTGGCCACCCTGGCCAATCCCCTCCGGCATTTCCTGGAAATCGTGCGCGGGATCCTTCTCAAGGATGCCGGGCTGGACGACCTCTGGCCCCAGCTGCTGACCCTGGTCACCATGGCCGTGCTGGGGATGGTGGTCGCAACCCGGCGGTTCCGGGTGATGATGACCTGATGGGTGGTCTGTGGTACGGACTCTGCCCGTGCGGTGCCCGGGCAACACGGTGGGGCTACCTCGCTACATCAGATCAGCCGGCCAGCCAGGTCTCCCACGTCAATTGGCATCGGTCCACGAAGTAGCTGGTGGGGTGCCCTGCCTGCCTGATGAGGCTGTGGAGCATCTCGTGCCGGACCACCATCTCGTGCTCCTGGTAGTTCCCCGCGACAACGATCGCATGCCCGCGGCTGGTCCTGAGCCACATGCCGACCTTGGGGCCCTGGTCTGTGGAAAACGTCTCAACTCCAGGAACCACATACCATTGCACGTTCTGAAATGCACCCGACATGCCGGAGCAGGTCTCGGTCTTCTGGAACCAGGCCTGATAGGCCAGACTGGGATGGAGCTCCACCGCGCCCGTCGGGAGGCCGGAATTGGGTTCCGTTGGGGCACAGGCCGCCAAGGAGACCGCTCCAAGCACCACCATCAGATCGTGTCGAAAACCAGACATTCGCCCATCATCCCGGTCACGAGGTTGGTCCCAGGAGGGGCCAGCCACATGCCACGGGAGAGGAGCGGGCACGGCGCGGGTGGGATTCGAACCCACGAGCGAGTTTCCCCGCTGGCGGTTTTCAAGACCGCTGCCTTCAACCACTCGGCCACCACGCCTGGCTCAACAGAAAGATAAGGCCCCTTCCGTCCTTTCACCGCTCCTTCAGCGCCACTTCACAGCTTCGGTGCCATGTTTTGAGCCGGTACTCGAGAGGAGGGTAATCCCATGTCTGTTGGACGGATTTGCACTCGGGTCGTGGCCACCGCAGCGCCAGACGAAATGGTCCGGGAGATTGCCAGGCGGATGAGCGAACACGACGTCGGGACTCTGGTGGTGGTGGGCGGGCCGACCGAAGCGCCGCTCGGAATCGTAACCGATCGGGACTTGGTGTTGCGGTGCCTCGCCACGAACCGTGACCCGGATCAGACTCCGCTGCGGGAGGTCATGACGACACCGGTCCAGGCCGTGGACGAGCACACCCCGATCGAACAGGCGATGACCCGGATGGCCCACGCCGGGGTCCGCCGCCTGGTGGTGACCGGGCCCGGCGGGGTGCTGGCGGGGCTGCTGAGCCTCGACGACGTGCTGGAACTGGTGGTGGACGAAGTGGCCATCATCGGCCAGTTGCTTGCCAAGCAGGCGCCCACGCTGGCCTTCTGAGCGGGAGCCGCAATGGCAAAGCCGAAAGACGGGACGATCATCAAGGCGATCGGACTCAACCGGGTCCTGGTGGCGACCGATCTCTCCCTCGATGGCGGCAGGGCGGTGCGGCGGGCCTCCCGGCTTCCGCTCCGTCCCGGTGCCCACCTGCTCCTCGCCTACGTCCTTCCGGAGGGGGTGCAGCGCTCGGCAGAGTCGGTCATCCTGGGGGCGGCTGAGGTGGAGCTCGAGGCGGCCCAGCAGAGGCTGGAGGCGTGGCTTCGCCACCGGGACCGCCAGGATGTGACGGTGGCGACCAAGGTGATGAAGGGGAACCCCGCCGAGGCGATCGCCCGCCTGGCCGAGGTGATCGATGCCGAGCTGATCTGCATCGGGCGCCGGGGCCTCTCCCGTCTGCAGCGGGCCTTGATGGGTTCCACCGCGCGCCGGCTGGTCCGGTTGGCCCGCCGACCGGTCCTGGTGGTGTCCCGGCCCGCCACGGCGGGGTATCGCCACGCCGTGGTCGGGCACGATCTGACACCGATCGCTGCTCGGGCCGCCCGGTTCGCCCGCCAGCTGGTGCCGCTCACCGGTCGCCTGACGGCGGTCCATGGCTACCAGGATCCGTTGGAGAATATTCCACCCGGGCTGATCCTCAACGAGCCGCGGGTCCGGCGTTTCGAGACCGCCAAGATCCTCGGCGATCGGCGGGGCCGGATGGAGCTCGCCCTCGAGCCGTTGGCGGTGCCCGGCAAGGAATGGCAACAGGTAATCGAGCAGGCGGACCCCCGCACGCTGCTGCTGGAGGTGGCCCGCAAGCGGAACGCGGATCTGATCGCCGTGGGCTCGGCGGCGCGGACCGGCGTCAATCGGTTGATTCTGGGGAGCGTGGCCGAGGCGGTGCTGGAACGGGCGCCTTGCGACGTGCTGGTGGTGCGGACCGGAGCCTGAAGCGGAGCGGCGGTCAGATCACCCCGTCGCCATCGGTGTCGCGATGGGGATCAGGGGGCCGCCAGATCCCGTAGTGCCGGAAGCACGCGAGTTCACGCCCCCGCACGACCCTCCTCCCGCGGAGGCGACCGGTCCGTTCGGTCACTACCGTGGCTTGGCCTACCCGGCCGCGACCCTCGTAGTAGAGCACCACCCAATCGTCGGTTCGCCCGAGCCGGTGCGCCGCGGCGGTGTTGGAGAACAGCACCGTGTAATTTCGCCCACCGCGAGAGGTGTGGAGCACCGGGAGCCAAGCCTCTCCGCGGGGGTTGAAACGTCGCGGGGCGATGGTTGGGAGCTTGGCGGCCCGCGCCTTCCGGCGATACTCCCGGTCCACATCGAGCAGTTCGGCCACCGGGGGGCCGACCTCGCTCCGCGGTGCAGTCGGCGTCCACCGGCGCCGCAACCGAGTGGCAAGGGTGGCTTGGATCATCGCCACCCGGCGGGGTCCGATCCCCGGCACCTGCTCCAGTCGGCCATCCCAGGCCGCGAGTTCGAGATCCTCGAGGCTGCCAATCCCGAGGTCGTGGTGGATCCGGTCGGCGAGAATGATCCCCACTCCCGGAAGGGAGGCGAGCAGGGTGATGGGATCGGCCCGACCCGCGAGCCGTTCGAGGGCCGGGAGCCGACCACAGTGGACGTACTCGCTCAGGTCGGCCGCGATTCCACAACCGATCCCCGGCAGCGCGATCAACCCGCCGAGTCCGTCCCGGGCGAGCAGGTCGGCCACTGGCTCCCCGAGCTGGGCAACCGTCTCCGCCGCCCGGTGGTAGGCTCGAACCCTGAAGCCGTCTTCGTCCTGGGCCGCGAGCAGTTCTGCCGTCCGGCGGAGCAGCGCGGCAGCTTCCCGGTTGGCCGTCAGGCCCGGCTCGGCTCGGGCGATCACGGAGGCCCCCTCTCAGAAGAAGAGCCGCCCGTTACCTGGGCGGCTCTCATCGGGATACTGGGGACCGCACCTGCTCCGTCGGCCGTCATCTCGCCTCGATCCAGGAGCCAGGGCCCACCTGCCGGGCCAATATCCCGCAAGGCGACGACAAAATAACATCCGGAGGATGATGCGATCGTGAACTTTCCCGGAAGAGAGATCCCGGATGTTTAGCCCCGGCGGGCGCTCAGCACCCCACGGAGTCTGACCGCGGCGTCGTGCGCCACCTCCCTGATGGTTGGGCCGGCGTCGAGTCCGGAACCCAGCATGGCCTCCGGGTCCACCACCCGCACCACGGCACCCTCCGCGGTCTCTTCAACGGTGACATTGCAGGGGAGCATCAAGCCGACCAGGGGATCGGCGCTGATGGCCTTGTGCGCCAGCGGGGGATTGCAGGCCCCGAGAATGGTGTGCGGCGGATGCTCCACCCCGAGTTTGTCCCGGAACGCCTGATGAAGGTCAATCCGGGTGAGGACGCCGAACCCCGCCTCCTTGAGCGCGGCGGTCACGGTGGCGATGGCCTCGTGGTGCGAAGCCTTCAGGACCACCGGCGCCTCAAGTTGGATTCCCATCGGTTTCTCCATGATCAGTCAGGGTTCGGCAGGCCGAACCGGGGAGTCAGGGCCGCCCGGACCGCCAGCGAGACCGAATCGGCCCGGGCGGCGGTCGTGCTGTCGCCCAGATCCCGATAGGTCCCGGCGATCCCGCCGTAGACAATGGCATAGAGCTGGAGGATCGAAGACGATGGGGTGTCCACCCAGCCTCGGGCTCGAGCCCGTGCGGCGCCCTCCCACCGATACACGTCCCACAGCAGGGCTGAGCTTCGCTCCATGTCCACGAAACCGAGCCCACGGCTGAACACGATCGGGCCACCTTCCATGACCGGAGTCGGCGACAGACGACGGACCAACCCCTCGGTGACGAGGTACGGTGTGAGACCGAGCTCCTGGTCGGGCATGCCCCCGGCACTCCAGCTGAAATAGACCGGCCGCTTCCGGAGGTTGTCCCGGATCAGGAGGATCGTGGCCAGGGTGCCCCGCTCCAGGTACTCACCGCCCAGCTCCATCTGCAGGCTGTCGACCCGGAAATACCGTTGCGCCGGCATCGGCATGATCTCGGGCAGACTGTCGAGTTCCTGCTCCGAGAGGGTGAAGGCTGGTCCGGTAGGCCGGATCCAGGGGGACTGCGCGCTGTCGGCCAGGGGACCGAGCCGGAGGACCCGGATGCGATCGGTCTCCGCCTGCCAGAGGGGGATGGCCTTCTTCACCTCGAACTCGTCTGGCTCCCGGCGCCGGACCTGGCGGAGGTGCCAGTCGGTGTTGAGGAGCGACAGGTTGGCGAGGGTCACATCCCGCCGGACGCCTTCGACTTCCTGGGCGAACCAGAGCGGGAAGGTATCGTTGTCGCCCGCGGTGATCAGGATGGCGTACGGTTCCACCGACTGGAGCAGGTCGACCGCGAAGTCGTGTGGCGTGGTCTCCTGGGCCCGGGAGGCGGTCAGCCGGTTGCCCAGCAGGGGGACGACCGCCAACGCGAGCAGGGGCCAGCCCGGTCCCCAGGAGGCCATGCTTCCGCGCTGGGGGAAGCTCTCGGCCAGCGCCTGGAGCAGCGCCCCGAAGACGAGCGCGACCAGGGTGCCGAAATAGGCAAAGGAGCAGACGAAGAAATAGTCCCGCTCGCGCACCTCCCGGGCCAGGGCCGGCTGGTCCGGGTGCATCGAAAAGCCGTATCTGAAATTGAGGTAGAAGATCAACCCGATCGTCAGGGTGCCCAGCAGCGTGATCGCGGCGACCCCGGCCCGTCGGTCACGGCGGATCAGGGCCCATAGTCCCCCGAGTCCCAGCGCGCTGAAGCCCAGGGTGGCCGCCGAGGTGCCGACGCGCCAGTCGCGAGCAAACTGCCAGCCCCAGTACTGCAGGTAGTTCCCGATCTGGGACAGGAAGTCCGCCTGCCGGGTGGTGACCGGTGGCTTTCCGTACTGGACCCGATTGAGCACGTCGAGCAGGGCGTGCCAGGTCGTCGGCTCCCCTTCGTTGATCGCCGGGAACTGGGCGGCCCGGATCGGGAGAAACAGGTAGTTGAGGGAGATCCCGACCACCACCGCGAGGATGCCGACGTAGAGCAGCGGGTTCCTGGCGTCCTTGGCGAGGGCGTAGCCGATCAGGCCCAGGGTCACGACCCCGATCACGATTCCGGTATCCGTTCCCTCGATCATCAGAGTCCAGGTCCCGGAGACGGCGATCAGGGTCAACCAGCCCAGCAGGAGCACCCAGGGTCGGAGCGCCGCCCGCCAATCGGTCCACAGGATGTAGATGGCGACTGCGGGAGCGGCCAGGACTCCCATCATGTGGTTGGTGGACGACAAGGTGACCAGGTAGGCGATCAGCCCCAGCCACCGATCGCGGTGGGGACCGGGCTCATCATCGGCCCAGTGGACCGCGACCCACATCACCACGGCCATCGACAGCACCGAGAGGGTATACACCTTCTCGTTGACGGTGGCCTGATTCCAGACCGTCCACATCGTGGCTCCGACCAGGGTGCCGGCCAAGGCGGCCGCCAGCCGGAGCGGGCGGTACGGGGTGATGTTCCGGAGCCAGCGGTCGGCGATCAGGAACCAGAAGCCCGCGGCGGTCGCGCTGGTCACCGCCGCGAACAGATTGATCCGGGCCGCATAGCTGGCGGCCACGGGGAGCAACCCGAAGACGTGGGCCATGACCACAAAGAGCGGATTGCCCGGCGGGTGCGGGATGCCCAGGACCTTGGCAGCCGCGATGTACTCGGCGGTATCCCAGAAGGCGATCGTCGGCCCGAGGGTGGCGTAGTAGATCAGGAACACCAGCCCCGTGGTGAGCGCGGCCCAGCCATAGGGGGGGCGGGTCTTCTCGATGCGTGTCATGAGGGGCTCAGTGACGGAAGAGGCGGCGGCCGGTGAGCACCATGGCCATCCCGTGGCGCTCGGCGGCGGCGATGACCTCTTCGTCGCGGACCGACCCACCGGGCTGGATGACCGCCGTCACTCCGGCGGCCGCGGCGTCGGCGAGTCCATCAGCGAAGGGGAAGAACGCGTCCGAGGCCATCACACTGCCCGCCGGGTCGTGGCCCTGCTGGCGGGCCTTGTGGATCGCCAGGAATGCGGCGTCGACCCGGCTCATCTGCCCGGCCCCGATCCCGATGGCGGCCTCATCCCGGGCCAGCAGAATCCCGTTGGACTTGACCGCGCCGACCGCGGCCCAGGCGAACCGGAGATCCTCCCACTCGGCTGGTGTGGGCTGCCGCAAGGTGGCGACCCGCCACTCGGCTTCGGAGGGGTCGAAGGCGTACCGATCCTGAATCAGGAAGCCCCCGCGCACCCGTTTCCAGTCCAGGGACTGAGAGTTGGTGCTGAGGGGCAGTTCCACCGCCCGGAGGTTCTTCTTGCGTCCGAAGACCTCGAGGGCGTCGGAATGGATGGTGGGGGCGACGACGACCTCCACAAACAGGTCGCTGAGCGCCTCGGCGATGGTGCGGTCCACCACCGTGTTGAAGGCGATGACCGATCCAAAGGCGGAGACCGGATCGGTGGCTCGGGCCTTCCGCAGGGCCTCAAGCGCGGTGCGCCCGACCGCGATGCCGCACGGAGTAGTGTGCTTGATGATGGCGCAGCAGGGCCGGCTGGGCCACGGACTCACCGCCGTCATCGCCGCGTCGATGTCGAGCAGATTGTTGAAGCTGAGTTCCTTGCCCTGCATCTGGCGGAGATCCCCGATCCCGCGCGGCTCCTCGGCGGCGTAGAGCGCCGCGCGCTGATAGGGGTTCTCGCCGTAACGGAGCGGCAGCAGCCGCTCGACCGATAGGGTCAGCCGGGCCGGCAGCCCTTCCCCCGGGACCGTGAGATAGTTGGCGATCGCGGCGTCGTAGTCGGCCAGGTGGGCAAAGACCTTGGCGGCCAGGTTCCGGCGGCAGTCGTCGGGGATCCCCTCCGCCTTCAGCATCTCCAACAGCGCCGGGTAGTCCTTCGGGTCCACCACGGGCACCACGTGGGCATAGTTCTTGGCCGCAGACCGCAGCATGCTCGGTCCCCCGACATCGATGTTCTCGATCGCGTCGGCCAGGGGGACATTCGGGTTGGCGATGGTGTTCTGGAACGGATAGAGGTTGACCGCCACCAGATCGATCGCCTCGATCTGGTGTTCAGCGAGCACTTCCAGGTGGGTCGGGACGTCGCGTCGAGCCAGCAACCCGGCGTGGATCCGAGGATGGAGGGTCTTGACCCGCCCGTCCATGATCTCGGGAAATCCGGTAATCTCGGCGACCTCCTTCACCGGGAGGTTCGCCTTGCGCAGCGTCGCGGCGGTCCCACCGGTGGAGATGATCTCCCACCCCAGGTCGATCAGACCGCGGGCGAAGCCGACGATCCCGCGCTTGTCGCTGACGGATATCAAGGCACGAGGCATTGGCACTCTCTCAGGTCGTTTCCACCCATTCGAATTCGAACGGCACCGGTCGGCCCGCCTGGGCGGCGCGCTGGACCGCTTCGGGAAGCAGCCGGTGCTCCACCGCGAGCACTCTGGCCGCCAAGGATTCAGCGGTATCACCGGGCTGGACCTTCACCCGGCCCTGTGCCAGGATTGGTCCGCGGTCATATTCTTCTGTCACCAGGTGGACGCTGGCTCCGGATTCCCGGTCCCTGGCCGCCAGCACCGCCTCGTGGACCCGTCGTCCGTACATCCCGGGTCCGCCGTGGCGGGGCAGCAGGGCAGGGTGGATGTTGATGATCCGGCCCTGGAACGCCCGTACCACGGGCGCTGGAACCATCTTCAGGTATCCGGCCAGCACCAGCAGGTCGATCGGCCGCATCGCCAGAGCCGCCAGCCAGGCCCGGGCATCGTCGGGATTCCCCATCACGGCGGTGGGAATCCCGTGAATCCGGGCCAGGGCCACGGCGCCGACGTCGCCCCGGTTGCTGAGCACCAGGTCGACGCTGATCGGTCCTTCGGGGCCCAGGGCCCGGAGCAATGCATCGAGGTTGCTGCCCTTGCCCGAGGCCGCAACCGCCACGTGGAATGACACAGCGCCAAACGTAATCGTGCGACCCACGGTCGCCTAGGAGCGGATGACGATCGATGCTGCACCTTCGCTGTGGATCAGATATTCTGGACCGGCTCGCCACGGCTGGCCTGCCCGGTCAGGCCGCTGAGTGGTCCGATCCGCTGTGTGACGGGCCGCTGGAACCCTGGATCGAGGAACCCGCCCGCCGGGACGCCAGGGCCCCGTGGCTCGCCTCCAGATACGGCCGGGATCTGGCCGACGTGCGGTCGGGTCTCGAGGTGGCGGATGGGTGGTTGTCGCGCGCTCCTGACGAGGACGAGGTGGTCCTCTGGTTCGAACACGACCTGTTCGATCAGAGCATTCTGGTCTATCTGCTTTCCCGACTTGAAATCCTCGCACCGGAACGGACTTCCCTGATCTGTATCGGGTCCCACCCGGAAGTATCACACTTCCAGGGGCTGGGCCAGCTGTCGGCCGAGCAGCTGGCGGCCCTCTTCCCGGCGCGCCAGCGGGTCACGGCCGCCCGGTTTGAGACCGCCCGCCGAGGCTGGGCGGCCCTGGCGGGGGCCGACCCCCGGAGCATCCAGGCGCTGGTGACGGAGGGGACCCCGGAGCTGCCGTTTCTGGCGACGGCCCTGCGGCGACATCTGGCGGAGTTCCCCTGCGTCCGCAACGGCCTGGGTCTGACCGAACAGCTGGCCCTGCAGGGCGTCATGGCGGGGGCCGATCGCCCGCGGGACATCGTCGAGGTGGCGCAGCGGTTTGAGGATGCTCCCTGGCTCGGTGACACGATGCTGTTCGCCAAGGTGCGACTCCTGACGCAGGGACCAGCGCCCCTGCTGGAGCCGTGCGGCGAGGCGGTGCCGGCGGTGTCGGACCCGGGCTTCCTCGCGACCTGCTTCCAGCTGACCCTCGAGGGCCATCTGGTGATGGGGGGGAAAGCTGACTGGTATCAGCTCTGCAGCCCATCGCAATGGCACGGCGGGGTGCTGCTGGAGGGGCCTGAACCGGCCTGGCGATGGGACGATCGCGCCAATCAGTTGGTGGGCGGGGGCACCCGAAGGGTCAGCTGAGAATCAGTTCCGCCGCCGCCGACAGATCCTCGACCACCGGAAACCCATGGCCGCTTGCCTCCTCGGCATGGTGGGCCCCCTCGCCCGTGCGGAGGAGAATCCCCCGTCCCCCCAGCGCCGTCCCGGGGAGGAGGTCGGTGATCCGATCGCCCACCCAGACCGAGTCCCTGAATTCAATTCCAAAACGGGCCGCAGCGGTTCGGTAATGGCCGATGCCGGGCTTCCGGCATTCGCAGGGCCCGGTGATCTCGGGAAAGTGGGGGCAGTGGTAGCTGGCGTCGATCTTCGCCCCCTCCGTTTCCAACAGCCCCCGCATCCGGCGGTCCACCGCCTGGTACTCGATCTCGGTGACCAGCCCCCGGGCGATGCCCGACTGATTGGTCACCACGACCACCCGCCAGCCGGCCTCCTGCAATCGGCGGATCGCCTCTGCGGCACCGGGGAGCAGCCTGACCTGATTCGGGTCCTTGAGGAAGCCTGGGTCTTCAACGATGGTGCCATCCCGATCCACGAAGACCGCCCGGCCCCCTGTCACTCGGCCGCGGCTTCCAGCGCCTGGATGACCAGATCATCGGTTCCGGGGAGGAGGGTGCGGCAGTCGAGCAGCACCAGACCGTCGGCGATCCGGGTGATCAGCGGCAGGGACCCGGCCCGCAGCCTCGCCGCCAGAGCGTCGGCCCCATCCGGCCCCGGGGCGAGCGCCACCAGGGTGGTGGGGAGCACCGCGGTCGGGAAC
>CAYINH010000036.1:0-13707 GCA_964364615.1 uncultured Gemmatimonadaceae bacterium | reverse complement strand
CGACCCGCGTCCAAAGGGACCGTGGCGTTCTAGTTCCCAGCAGCATGCGGCAAGTTGACGGCAGCGCAGAACTGATCATCACGCAGGGGTACGCCCTCTCTTGCAACCCGGTTGGGGGGGAAGGGACTGAGTAATGGGGAGCAAGCAAATTCGTATTGGTCAACTGGTTGGGACATTCGGTCCTGGCAGTATTTACACCGACCGACGTGGGACTCCGCACGTTGTCGCCGGGCTCGACCATTGGTTCACACGGCCGGATCCCGTACTTGGCCTCGTGCAGTGCGAGAATCCATCGGAGTTCGAACGCTTTGAACCAAGACTAGCGGCACTACTGAACGTAGACCGATTCCGCTCGCCGCCAGATTTCAGGGCACGACGCGCGCAGCGTGAACCGCCGCCCAATGCTGCGCTATATGTACCAGCTCTGCGTTTTCCGAGGTGGTATCGGCATACGCGAACAGGACAGATGTGTCGCTTCAACCTGCACACGGCAAGGGTCGACCGACCCTCCGGGGGCGGCAGATGGCAACCGATTCGCTTCGTGTCTGTATGTGCAGGAGGACACCTTTGTGAGTTCCCGTGGAAGGAATGGATCGGATGTCAGTGTAGTGGCGACGGGAATCTGTTCCTTATTGATCGTGGTGGCTCTGAGCTAAGCAGTATCCGCGTTGAGTGCCATACATGCCCGCCTATCGCCGCTGCGGGAGGGCCCAGAGATGCCTCGGAACCCCGGTTGAGGGGACGCAATCTATCCGGAACTACAGTTGCACCAGACGTTGACGCTGGTGAACGAAGTGCGTTTCAGAAGGCCGGCATTGCCTGCCCAGGGGATCGTCCTTGGCTTGGTGAAGGAGCGAGTGAACCGGGATGCAGTCAGCCTCTAATCGGCGCCCTGATCAACCAGACAAACCTGTATTTCCCGAGGACTATGTCCTCGATCTTTCTTCCAGACTTGGCACCGCGCGAGGAGGCAGTCACTCTGGTTAGGAATCAGCTCGAGCAAGAACCTGGCATCTGCGGAGTCGCCAGGACGCTCTGGAACATGCGCAACCGCTCAGGTGCAGTAGCGGTGGCGCAGGATTCACTCAAGAAACGGTCGCTCGTGGCGGACGACGACCAAGTTGAGCGCGCGTTGGAGGGTCTTTTCTCGCCCACAGGGGGTCCTGCGATCGGAGGGAGCGCACCGGCATCGCCCGAATCCGAAATAGTCGCTTTCCGTCGGACTGAATTCGACATGATCCGGAATGAGATCAACGACCCCGAGCGGGTACCCAACTTACGCGTAGTCAGGACAGAGGTCCCGGAAGTGTTGCGCTCTTGGGTGAGCCGCGTGAATCTTGTCGAGCGGCTGCGGGAGACGCGCGTCTTCTTTGGCTTCGATCGACTGCAGCAGGGTGGCCAGCCGCTTGGCGGGATGCCCGATAACGCAATGAGGCAGTTGTTCAGAGAGCCCCCCCGACAGGCCCAGGAGATGTGGCTGCCGGCGGTTGAGGTCTTCGGTGAAGGAATCTATGTGGAGCTCGATCATGAACGGATCATTGCTTGGCAGAGGACGAACGACGATTGGCTCCGGGACCGACTGGATGAGACGTTTATTTGGCGGCTGCAGGGTGTGTTCCAATGCCTTCCCCCGCTGACCCCCGCCTCTCGTTCGTGGGCATCCAAGTACCTCTTGGTCCACAGTCTCGCACACATACTCATCAATCAGTTGGTATTTGAATGTGGCTATAGCACCGCATCACTCCGAGAACGACTGTACGTCTCGGATGATCCTGATGCTCCCATGGCCGGTATCCTCATTTACACTGCAGCCGGTGATTCCGAGGGGACCCTTGGAGGGTTGGTCCGCCTCGGGCGCCCAGAGCGGCTTGCTCAGTTATTCGAACGTGCCTTGAGCAAGGCGTCGTGGTGCTCAGCCGACCCTATTTGCTCCGAAAATCTCGGAGGTACGGGGTCTAGATTGGCGAATCTGGCGGGATGTCACGCCTGTATTCTTCTTCCGGAAACATCCTGCGAGACGATCAACCAGGGGCTTGATCGTGCGATGGTCGTTGGAACGCCTGCTCGGCGCCAGCAGGGATGGATGGCAGCGTTGCTGGACCGGGGGTACACCCTAGGCTAGGAATCATGGCTGCATCGTTTCGAATAGTTAGGTGCCTCGGCCTTCATTACCTCGCCCACTTTGCGCGCCGCTCGCACGGTGTTGGGCCCAAGCCGGCACTCCCAGACAACGATTACCCTCCAGCCCAGGCCTTTTAGCGATCGCATATTGTGTTTGTCTCGCTCCACGTTGCGTGCGAACTTAGCTTTCCAGAAGGCACAATTGGTCTTCGGAGTGTAGGCGAACCGGCAGCGAGGATGCCTGTGCCAGAAACATCCATGTACGAAGACCACGGTCTTGCGACCCGGGAAGACAATGTCGGGGGACCCTGGAAGGTCTGCTCGATGCAGGCGGAAACGTAGGCCAAGCTTGTGAAGTTGTGACCGAAGCGCGATTTCCGGCGCTGTATCCCGGCTTCTGATCCGAGACATGTTCCAGCTACGGTGTACCTTGGATATCCGATCAACCATTGATCACCGAAACGCGCCGGGCCTTCTGAGTGGCCCGGCGGACAGACTTGGAGTGGAAGCGGGTAAAAGAAGCACCATTGCGCTAGAGAAACTGTGCACAGGTGACCAATGTCCCTTCTCATGCGGCAGACGGCGTGTGTCTGATCGCGGAGACCGGGCCGAGCCGGAGTTTCTCACGCACCGCGCGAGGCGCGACTGCTTGCCGTCCTGCGCTTGGCTACGCCAGCCTGGGCGTCCAGTCCGTGGGCAAGAGCCGGCGCCGCAGCCGGTTGAGATTCGCCAAGCCAAACATGGTGTACGCCCGCACCAAGTTCCTCGCGATCCCTCCGAAACGCACTTTGTGGAAATCCCACAGCCGTTTGACTACCAGGAACGGATGCGCCCGTTGCGCTCAGATCCGCGACCGATCCCGATTCTGGCTGCTGGCCTTCGGATAGTACTGGGCGACCAGCGCCAGCACCGAGTGCCAGGGAATCACGGTGTCCGTCTCGGCCAGGAACCGCTCGCGCCCGGTGACCTTCCGCTTTGTGATCCAGGCCAAAGACGTGGACGTTCGCTGGTTCGCGATGATCGGGCTCCATGGAAGAGGGCTACCAATAATCTACCGAGTCCGTCAGATTGTGCAAAGCTTCCCTAACACGGCGCGTCATAATACCTTAGGAGTTCATGCAGATCCGGGCCATCGATCTCTTCTGTGGAGCAGGCGGAAGCAGTTGGGGCGCACGATCGTCTGGCGTTTCTATCGTTGCTGGCTTCGACGCATGGAAAGCGGCGGGCGCGGCGTTCACCAGCAATTTTCCTGCTGCTGAGTTCTTCCATTCGCGTCTGGAAGATCTTTCCCCCCGAGCAATCAGGCGGAAGTTAGGTCCGATCGACTTACTCCTGGCGTCTCCCGAATGCACCAACCACGGACCCGCCAAGGGTGCCTCGGAGCGCTCTGAGCAGAGTCGAGACACGGCGTTTCAGGTCCCTCGGTTCGCTGAGGCTCTTGCTCCCCGGTGGATTGTTATTGAGAACGTTTCTGGTATGCGCCGCTGGTCGCGTTATGCAGAGCTCTTGAAGATCCTGGGACAGCTGGGGTATCACGTCACTGCCCAGGTCTTGAACGCAGCTCAATTTGGAGTCCCGCAGCGGCGGCGGCGCTTGTTCCTGATCTGCGACAGGGCGGGACCGCCACCAACGATTCGGCCACGTAAGCGCCCGATTCTCCCGGCCTCGACTGTGATCGACATGAATGGGACGTATCGGCTTAGCGCCCTGAGGAGAGAAGGACGGGCGGCTGCGACAATCGCAAGGGCGGAAAGGGCCATAACGGCTGTCGGAGCCCAGCGGCCGTTCTTGCTTGTATACTACGGTTCGGACCACGCTGGGGGCTGGCAGCGCCTCGACGCCTCGCTTCGAACCATAACCACACTCGATAGATTTGCCCTTGTCAAGCCGAGCGTCCAAGGGCATGTGATGCGAATGCTCCAAGTACCTGAGCTAAAGGCAGCGATGGGAATGCCTCGAGCTTTCTCGCTTGGCGCGGGAAGCCGTCGCCAGAGCATCCACCTAATTGGCAATGCGGTGTGCCCGCCGGTGATGCGTGCCATCGTGACTGCGCTGACCCGCTAGCTTGAAGACAAGAGAAGGCCGCCTTCGCTCGTTCGGCTTATTGCAGAGCGCTAACTGACGGGAACTCTCGGTCAAGCCACTCCCTTACTGACGCGACGTGTCCACGTCCATTGCCACGCAGCAGACTGACAATGTCCCTGGCAGATATCACGATGATTGGGTGGTGGCGTAAGCTTCCCTTCCCAGTAGACACTGAATAGTGGACTTTTCAGGTGCCCAAACCAGGAGGGGGCGGCATGCGAAAGTCCCGGTTTTCGGAGTCCCAGATTGTCGCGGTGCTGAAGGAGGGCGAGGCGGGGGTGCCGGTCGCCGAGTTGCTACGGAAGCACGGCATTTCCCGAAACACGTACTTCAATTGGAAGGCGAAGTACGCTGGGGCCTCGATCCCCGAGTTGCAGCGGCTGCGGGAGCTCGAGATGGAGAACGCCCGGTTGAAGCGAATGTACGCGGACCTGGCGTTGGAGAACGCGGCCATCAAGGACGTCCTGAGCCGAAAGTTGTGACGCCGTCCGCGAAGCGGCAGGCGATCGCGTTGTTGGTAGCCGAGCACTGGTTGCCGGTGCGCCGGGCCTGCCAGGCGGTGCGATTGACGCGGGCGGCCTGGTATCGCCCGCCGCCGGCACCGCTCGTCCGCGATGCCGCTGTGATCGAGGCGCTGACGGAGGTCGTGGCCCAGAACCCGAGGTGGGGCTTCTGGAAGTGCGTGGGTCGCCTGCGTCTGCTAGGCCACCCGTGGAACGCCAAGCGGGTGTACCGGGTCTACTGCGCCCTGCGGCTCAATCTGCCGCGGCGGACCAAGCGTCGGCCGCCCCAGCGGGAGCGGCAGCCCCTCGAGGCGCCGGCGGTGCTGAACCACACCTGGGCGCTCGACTTCATGCACGACCGGCTCTATGATGGCCGCCCGTTCCGGACGCTGAATGTGCTGGATGAGGGGAATCGGGAGGGACTGGCCATCGAGATCGCCACCTCGCTCCCGAGCTGGCGGGTGGTGGCGGTGCTGGAGGAGCTGGTGGCGATCCACGGGACCCCGACGGCACTACGGCTGGACAATGGCCCGGAATTTGTCGCGGAGGGCGTGGCCCAATGGGCGGTGACCCAAGGGGTGGTGCTGCGCTTCATTCAGCCAGGGAAGCCGGACCAGAATGCGTACATCGAGCGGTTTAACCGGACCTACCGGGGGGAGGTGCTGGATGCGCATCTCTTCGCCTCCCTCGATGAGGTCCGAGCGGTGACGGCAGACTGGCTCCGGCGCTACAACACCGAGCGGACCCACGACAGCCTCGGCCGGGTGCCGCCGCTTCTGTTTCTGCCGAGGCCAACCAGCACCGTCGAGTCCATGAATCAAGTGTCTACTTGACGGGGAAGCTTACGGTGGTCCTCCTTGATTTCTTTGTATGCCTGACGGTCAAGGTGACTGGTAGTCACAAGAATGCCAAACTGCCGGTGCCGAAGACGCGAAATGAGGCGCGATACTTCGCGCACACCAACCGAGCTGTTCATCTGGAAGCACTTGGCTTCAAGCGCAAAGTCCACCAGTATTGCACCGGGCCCGACTCCTATTCGTAGCTGGCCAGTAGCATCCCGTCCGCCGTCTCGGGACGGTCGCGTAACATCAATCCCCGCAATATCGGGAAGCATGACCCGCGCGATCGCCGCAGCACAGTACTCGAAGTCATGAGGCCTAGCTGCGAAGTGACCGTGGATGGCATCGATTACTGCTAGTCCCTCATGGTCCTCAGGGATCTGTTCGGCTTTCCGTCTATACTCTAGGGAGCGCGTGGCTACCAGGGGAGACAGTTCGCCTGTTTCAACCCAAGAACGCCAAGCCAAAGGGGAAGTCGCTGAATGCGGCGACCCAGCAATGATATCATTGAGCCAGGCGCGAGAGACCGTCGACACGTCGAGGACTGTGAATCTCGCACGATAATTCTGGAAGCGTCGCCCGCCGGCGGCTTTCCAGATGGCAACCAAGTCTTCCGCTGGACGAAGAGACAGTGTCCCTGGCGCTGCTAGGCCAAGGAACTGCACATCGCGTCCCTTTCCAGTCCCACAGAATACAAGAATTGGCGGAACCTGACACCGACCTACCCGGCCCCCCTGTGCCAGTTCGAAGACCTGCCGCAAGATCTCGTTGCCATGGCGCGGGGTCTTGTGGAGCTCCCTTCCCGGATGCTTGTTGTCGCCGTAGTACGTGAAGACCCCTGCTTCCGTGTCTAACGAATCTGGCCAATCCGGATCAGTCAGGGTGGAGGTTAGGACCAACAGCTTGATAGCACTGAGAGATCCTAGATAGCGGAAGCCTCCCATATTACTAACGCTCAACAGCTTGGAGGACGGATCATCTCCAGCGTTGCCACGGCTTCCTCCTTCATAGATCGCGTCGACCCGAAGGTTTGCGGCTTCTAGGTCAGCGAAGCTGACTGTGTTACGAACTGTGGTCATTCTGCCTCCGGCTGTGATGTCGGCGTCCACATGTCAAACAGCCATTCTGGCACGACGTCCTTCGCCCCTGCCAGAATCGCGCATACTAGTTGATACAGCTAACACAATACCAAGCGGCCATTGAACTGTCACTAGACTAGTGGAGTGTCTCTCAACCACTGCTAGGGAAGCTCTGCACAGGTGACTGTGCACGGTGATTGTGGTCTCGACAGCATGCGATTTAGCTCGGCGGAGGTGCGCGCCAGGGTCTTCCTGCTCCCCACCAGCCTGCGGGGAGAGGCGGCGAGCCCGGGCGGGCGGTCAGGTGAGGCACGGCACCCATCGTGGGGGCAGGAGCCGCCGGCGCAGCAAGTAGAGATTGGCCAGCCCAAACAAGGTGAAGGCACGCGCCGTGTTCTTCGCTAACCCTCGATAGCGGACCTTCATGAAGCCCCAGAGGCGTTTCACCACATGAAAGGCATGCTTGCCCCGCGCCCGGTGCCGCGAGCGCGTGCGGTTGATCCGTTATTGGTGCGGCGTCAGCGGACGGTGCTTTGTCCCCCGGCGGTTCACCCGATAGGTCCCGCCTTCGGCCACCCACTCAGCGCGATGCGCTTCGCACCAATAGGCGTGTTCCCCATACAGCACCTGCTCCTCGCCATGCAGCAGCGCCGGCAGCTGCGTGATGTCCGCCGCGGCCGCATCGGTCGCCGTCATGCTATGCACGATCCCTCGGGGATCCGTCCCCACGTGCAGCTTCATGCTGAAGTGTGCCACTGCTTCCCCTGGCGGGTCTGGTGCATCTCGGGATCCCGAGTCCCGGTCGCATTCTTCGTCGAGCTGGGCGCCGCGATGATCGTCGCATCCACGATCGTCCCGGCCTTCAGCAGCAGGCGCTTCGCCGTCAGCAGGTCGCGGATGGCGTCGAAGAGGGCCGCGGTCAACTGGTGCTTCTCCAGCAGATGGCGGAAGCGCAGGATGGTGGTCTCATCGGGCACTACGTCGTCCCCCAGTTCCACGCCCACGAACCGACGGATCGATTCACTATCGTACAGCGCGTCCTCTGCCCCGGGGTCGGACAGGTTGAACCAGTGCTGGACGAAGTAGATCCGCAGCATCTTCTCCAGCCCCAGCGGCTGCCGGCCCCGGCCCGCCTTGGGATAGTGGGGCTCAATCAACGCGAGCAGCTGGGTCCAGGGAATCACCGCGTCCATCTCGGCCAGGAACCGCTCGCGCCGCGTGATCTTGCCCTTCTGCTGCCAAGCTACCGAGGCAAACGTCCGTTGCTCGCTCATCGTTCGCGGCTCCCCATTGAGGTCATGGCACCGGTACCACCCCAATATCGGAACTTGCGCCCAGCGTGTCGAGACACTTATTCAGAGCTTCCCTAGGTAACCTAGAGCTCATGTTGCGGCTCTACTTCGTTCAACAATGGTCCATTCTGTCCAAATCGTTTGATGCCTTACCTCCCTGATTCATTGTCAGCCAGCGAGTTGATCACCCGGAGGTAGCGGCGCCAGGGGCCTACGGCCTCGGTGTAACGGCGGGCCATGACCCGGGCGATCTGCATCAGGTGATCGAGGTCGTGGGCCACCCAGGTCGCCAGCATCTCTTCCAGCGTCACCAGCCCGAACTCGGGATGGATTCCCGTCATCCGCAGTTGCTCGGGTGTGAGGCCGAACGATCGGAGGGTGACCACGTTCTCCCGGCGCCGGACCGAAAACTCCTCGAGCAGGACGTCCAGGGTCTTGCCACGGGTCCGCTCCTGGTGCCCGGACCGGTGGAACGGTTCGAAGTGCGGCTCAGGCCCTCCCGCCAGAATGATCCGGGTCCGGGTCATCCAGTCGGTGTCCTCACCGTCGATCAGGTGCCCAACCACGTCGACCGGGCTCCAGGTGTCGGGTCCTTCGGTGGCCGTCGTCCACGGCTCGGATAGCCCACCAAGCAGGGCACCAAGGGTTGCGGGGGTCCGCTCCAGAATCGCCAGCGCCTCATCGAGTCGGAACGCGGTCATCGTCGGCCTACCGGGGTGGGGCCGGGGGTGCGTTGGCAAAATGGGCGTGGGCGATCCGGTAGCCATCACTGCGCGGCACCAGGACGAAGGTGACCGGTCCCTTCTGGGCGGAACCATCGGCACGCCGGAAGATCCAGGTGGCCAGGACCACCGCGGTCGCTCCCTGCCAGTGGGTCACCACCGACTCCAGCAACAGTTGGTTCGGTTGATCCTTGCCGCCGGGCACGAAGCCGAACCCGGTGTGATGCGCTCGCAGGGCCTCCATCCCCAGCAGCAGCCCGTCGCGTTCTGAGGAGAAGTAGCTGAGGGTTGAATCGGTGACAAAGAGCCGGTCGACTTGGTCGAGGTCATACCGGTTCCACATCACAGTCCACGCCGCCAGAGTGTGGTCGACCTCGGACTGTCGGGCCGGCTGCGCCGTGAGCGGAGCGGCGAGCGTCGCGAGACCAACGGCTGCCCCGAGGAGTCCGAACCTGCCCACCTGTTGCCATCGCCGAGGAGTCATCCTTCAATTATCCCCCCTTGACCTCCGGTTGGCCAGCAGGAGATTCCAGTCACCCCAATCGTGAGCGTTCCATGCGTCCTGGTCTTGTCCTCCTTCTGTTCAACAGTCTGGCCACCACGGCGCCGGCCCAGAGCCCGGTGACCGGGCGCTGGGATCTGACCGTCACCGAGGGCCAGACCCGGTGGCCGATGTGGCTTGAGGTCAGCGAAGGTCCGGTCTTCACCGGCCGGCTCCAGAGCCGATCCGGGCACGCCCTTGCCCTCAGCCGCCTCGTCATCGAGGGCCCGAAGGTGCGTTTCCCGATGCCCGGCGGGACCCCGCAGTCGCAGGCCCCGGAGTTCGCCGCGCTCGTCACCGGGGACGATCTGCTGGGAGAACTGATCCACCCGAACGGCACTCGGCTCACCGTGCACGGCAAACGGGCGCCGCTGCTGATCCGGTCCGGAGAGCCGAGCTGGGGCGAGCCGATTGACCTGCTGGCTGGCGGGCTCGGGGGCTGGACCGTTCGGGGGGCCTACAACGGCTGGGTGCTGCGGGAGGGTGAGCTGGTCAACACTCCGCCATCGAGCGACCTGATCTCCCGGGCCCGGTTCACCGATTTCAAGCTCCATATCGAGGTCAACGTACCGGCCGCCGGCAACAGCGGCATCTATCTGCGGGGCCGCCATGAGGTGCAACTGCAGGACGACTATGGGCGTCCCCCGTACGACCGCGGGATGGGCGGGATCTACGGTCAGGTGCGCCCGACGGTTCAGCCCGCCCGCCCACCCGGCGAGTGGCAGGTCTTCGAGATCACCTTCATCGGCCGTCGGGTCACGGTCGTCCTCAACGGAGTCACCATGATCGACCGGGCCGAGATTCCCGGGATCACCGGCGGAGCGCTGGACAGTGACGAAGGCGCCCCCGGGCCGATCATGCTGCAGGGCGACCACTCCGGGATCCGCTTCCGGAACATCCGGGTCACCCCGGCCAGACCCTGACTCGGCCAGCCGGGGCCCCAGCAGAGAGCCTCCCAGTCATCCGATCACTTGCCCTCCCGGTCCTCCCGGTCTTCCCGGGCTTCCCGGGCTGAGGCCGCTCCCGCGCCCCGGGTTCCGCCGGATGAAAGCTGGTTCGCTCCGACGTAGGCACTGGCCGCCCCGTGCTGGTAGACCAGTTCTCCTCCCGAGTGGCCCACCCGGATCCCGGCCGGGATCAGGAGGAGACTTCCGACGGTGGCTGCGGTTCTCGCCCAGTCACCGGCCCGATGGGAGACCAGCCCCGCGGCGGACAGGAGAAAGACCACGCCGGCCAGGATCATGAACTGTTCGGCCAGCTCCTCGTGGGTCCCGATGGCCTGTTCGGCCACGACTTCCTCGACCCGTTCCTCCTCCCGCTCACCCGTCTGCAGGGAAAGCCAGGACGAGCCCAGCAGCAGTCCCGCCACCACCACCATACCACTCCAGGCGGTGCGGACCGGCGCCCCGCGCCTGATCCGGTAGAGGAGGACCAGGGCCGCCAGCGGGAGCAGGATGGCAAGGGCCATGGGGAAATGCACCACGGCAGGATGGAGCGGATCGGGCAGCATGTTATATCTCCTTCGGGTGACAGATGGACTACCGCGATCAAGTTGGGAGACCGGCGATCCGCCGGCCATCCGGCATCCGACGGTGGGCCATCCGGCAAATGACTGACGACAGCCCCGCCGCGGTGCGCGGGGGAGGAAAGGAGACCAGGTGACCAGGATTTCCGACCCGGACGCCCCTGATCTGGACGCTATCCTGGCGGGGATCTTCCTGGTCATCGTGGTGGCCGGCGTGGTGGATCTGGCGCTCGACGCCCCGCAGCGACTGTTGAGCCTGCATGTCGCAGTGGAACTCGCCCTGGTTTCGGTGAGCCTGGGCGCGGCGGTCTACTTGGCCCGCGGGTGGCTGGTGACCCGTGCCCAGCTGGGTGTTTCCAGAACCCGGGAAGCGGACCTCCGGCAGGAGCAGGAGGCCTGGCGCGTGGCCACCCAGGCAGTGCTGGAGGGTCTGGGGACCGAGGTGGACCGCCAGTTCTCGACCTGGGAGTTGACCGACGCCGAGCGGGAAACCGCGCTCATGCTGCTGAAGGGATTTTCGATGATCCGGATCGCCAAGCTGACCGGGCGGGGCGAACGGACCGTCCGCCAGCACGCGGTGGCGGTGTATCGGAAGTCCGGGCTTGCCGGCCGGGCCGAATTGTCGGGGTTCTTTCTCGGCGACCTGCTGCTTCCCACGCCGCCCGGTTCCAAGCGCCCTCTCTGAAACAGCAGGGGCCGGTGGACCGGCGGCCCGCTTGCGCAATTTCGGTATTTATCATGATCTTATGATTTATGACACACTCAACTCCAGCCCGCACCATGGGCCAGCAATTCGGCCGGCGCTCCTGGGCCGAGCCGTGGAAGATCAAGATGGTCGAGCCGCTCCGGATGACGACCCCGGAAGGCCGGGTTCAGGCATTGGAGACCGCCGGCTACAACACTTTCCTCCTCAAGTCCGATGACGTCTATATCGACCTGCTGACCGACAGCGGCACCAGCGCCATGAGCGACCGGCAGTGGGCCGGGATGATGCTGGGTGACGAGTCGTACGCCGGAAGCCGGAACTACTACCACCTGGAGGACGCGGTGCGGAGCTACTACGGCTACCGCCATGTCCTGCCGACCCACCAGGGGCGTGGGGCGGAGCATCTGATCAGCCAGGTGGCGATCGCCCCAGGGCAACTGGTGCCGGGGAACATGTACTTCACCACCACCCGGGCCCACCAGGAGCTGGCCGGCGGCACCTTCGTGGACGTGGTGATAGACGAGGCGCACGATCCGCAGAGCCTCCACCCGTTCAAGGGGGACGTCGACCTCGACAAGCTGGAAGCGCTGATTGCCAGGGAAGGCGCGGACCGGATTGCCTATGTGAGCCTGGCCGGCACGGTGAACATGGCAGGGGGACAGCCGGTCAGCATGGCGAACGTCCGAGCGCTCCGGGCGCTCTGCGATCGGCATGGCATCCGTCTCTTTCTCGATGCGACCCGGATGGTGGAGAACGCCTTCTTCATCCAGGAGCGGGAAGCGGGTTACGCCGACCACTCGATCGCCGCCATCCTCCGGGAGTTCTGCGATCTGACCGATGGGGCGTGGATGAGCGCCAAGAAGGACAGTCTGGTCAACATCGGCGGCTGGCTGGCGGTCAACGACCAGACACTCGCCGAGGAGCTCGGCAACCTGATCGTGCTGTACGAAGGGCTCCACACCTACGGGGGGCTGGCGGGCCGGGACATGGAGGCGCTGGCGATCGGGATCGCCGAGTCGGTGGAGGACGCCCACGTCCGTTCCCGGATCGGGCAGGTGCGCTATCTGGGTGACATGCTGCAGGACTGGGGGATCCCGATCGTGGTCCCGATTGGTGGCCACGCCATCTTCCTCGACGCCCGCCGGTTCTACCCTCAGCTTCCCCAGGACCAGTTCCCGGCGCAGACGCTGGCCGCGGAGCTCTACCTCGATTCGGGGATTCGGTCGATGGAACGGGGCATCGCCAGCGCCGGACGCGACCCCGTCACCGGGGATCACCACTACCCCAAGCTCGAACTGACCCGGCTCACGATTCCCCGTCGAGTGTACACCCAGGCCCACATGGACGTGGTGGCCGAGTCGGTCAAGGCGGTATACGACACCCGGGAAGGGGCGCGGGGACTCAGGATGACCTATGAGCCCCGCTATCTCCGGTTCTTCCAGGCCCGATTCGAGCGGCTCTGATCCCCGCTAGGGGGTCGGCAGTACGGTGACAGGGCCCAGGCCCAGCTTCTCGATCCCCGGCTGGATGCTGGCCACATCCCCCACCACGATCACCGCGAGCTGGTCGGGCTGGATCAACCGACGTGCCACCCGCTGCACCTCGGCCGCAGTCACCGCCATGATCCGCTCCACGTAGCTGTCGTACCAGTTGACCGGCAGGCCGAAGGTCATGAGCCCGCCCAACTGGCTGGCCACCTGGCCGGTGGTCTCGAAGTCTCCCGCCAAGCCCAGGGCCAGGTACGCCTTGGCGCGACTGAGTTCCTCGGCCCCCACCGGCTCGTCGCGGATCCGGTTGAACTCATTGAAGAACTCGACCAGCGAACTGTCGGTCACGTTGCTCCGGACCGCGGCCTGGGCGATGAAGGGTCCGGCCACCGGGCGGAAGGCGAACCCGGATCCGGCGCCGTAGGTGTACCCCTTGGCCTCCCGGAGGTTGCTGTTGAGCCGGGAACTGAACGAGCCACCCAGCAGGGTGTTCATCACCTGAATCGGGTAGTAGTCGGGGTCACTGCGCTCGGGGCCGGGGGCGCCGATCGCGATGACCGACTGGGCGGCACCCGGCTTGTCCTTGAGATAGATCGTGGTCGGCCTGGCGGCCGGATTCGCGACGACCGGCAAGGTGGAAACCGGACCGGCCGGCGCGTGCCAGTCCCCGAACCGCTGGCTGATCGCCCGCTGGGCTTCCTCCAGTGAAATGTCTCCGGTCACGATGAACTCCGCCCGATCGGGCCGGAACAGCCGGGCATAGAAACCCCGCCCCGTGGCCTAATCGAGCCGGGCCCCGGCCGCCGC
>CAYINH010000035.1:0-13711 GCA_964364615.1 uncultured Gemmatimonadaceae bacterium | reverse complement strand
GCCGATCTGCCGAAGACCCGGAGCGGAAAGATCATGCGCCGGCTGCTCAAGGACATCGCCGAGGGGCGCACCCTGGGCGATACCACGACCCTGGCGGATCCGGCCGTGGTGGCCAGCCTGAGGGATCAGTACGAGGGGACCGAGTAGCTCCTCGGCCGGTCGGTCAGAGCTGGATCTGGGCTCCGAGTTCGACCACCCGGTTGGGCGGCAGGTCGAAGTACGCCGCCGCCGACCGGGAATTCCTGGACATCAGAATGAACAGTCGTTTCCGCCACCGCGCCAGCCGGGCCGGACCGGTGGGGAGAATCGTCTCCCGCCCGAGGTAGAACGACGTCTCCAGCATCTTGAGCTCGATGCCCCGCTTGCCAAGCTCAACCAGGATTTCCGGCACGCTGGGGGATTCGATGAAGCCGTACGAGGCCGTGACCACGAAGAGGTTGGCGCCGATGGCGTTGATGGCAATCCGCTCGGCTTCGGGAACGGTGGGAACATCCAGCGTGGTAATCGACAGCAGGATAAGCCGCTGGTGGAGCATCTTGTTGTGCTTCAGATGATGGAGCAGCACCGAGGGTGTTCCGGTGGCGTTCGAGGTCATGAAGACCGCCGTCCCGGGCACCCGGGCCGGGGCCCGGCGCTCGAGATCCGCCACGAACAGGTCGAGGGGCAGCTCATTCTCCTGGAGCTTGGCGGAGACGAAGGTCTTGGCCCGCTTCCAGGTGCTCATCACCGTGAAGACCAGCAGGGCCACACCCACCGGGAACCAACCACCGTTGGGAATCTTGAGCAGGTTGGCCACGGCGAAGGACAGATCCACCAGCAACAGCGGGGTCGCCACCAGAGCCAGCTTCCACCAGCTCCAATGCCAGCGCTGCCGGGCCACCGCGATGAACAGGATGGTCGTCACCGTCATGGTCCCCGTCACCGCCACCCCGTAGGCGGCGGCGAGGTTGTTGGTGTTCTGGAACCCGAGGACCAGCAGCACACAGGCGATCCCCAAGGCGGCGTTGACCTCGGGGATGAAGATCTGGCCCTTCTGCCGGGCCGAGGTATGGACGATGGTGACCCGGGGACAGTAGCCCAGCTGGACCGCCTGCTGGGTCAGGGAAAACGCTCCCGAGATCAGCGCCTGGGAGGCGGTGATCGCGGCGCCGGTGGCCACCACAACCATCGGGTAGAGGGCCCAGGTTGGCACCAGACTGTAGAACGGGTTGTGGACCGATTCCGGGTTGCTCAGCAGCAGGGCACCCTGACCGAAGTAGTTGATGACCAGGGCCGGCAGGACCACCGCGAACCAGGCCAGCCGGATCGGCCGCTTGCCGAAGTGCCCCATGTCGGCGTACAGCGCCTCACCCCCGGTGATCACCAGCACCACCGAGGCGAGGACTACCAGCCCGAACCAGCCGTGGTGGACGAAGAATTGAATCGCGTGCCACGGGTTCATTGCGGCGAGCACGGCCGGCTCCATCAGAATTCCCCGGATGCCCAGCACCGTAATGCAGGCAAACCAGACGGTGGTCACCGGGCCGAACACCGCACCGATCAGGGCGGTACCCCGGTGCTGGACCGAGAACAGGACGATGATAATCGTCAGGCTGATCCACAGCACCCACGGGGCCAGGGCCGGGGTGGCCACGGCCAAGCCCTCCATGGCTCCCAGCACCGAGATCGCCGGGGTGATGATCCCGTCCCCATAGAGCAGCGCCGCCCCGAACAGGCCCACCGTGAAGAGAGCCGCGCCGAGTCGGCCGGGCCGCTCCTTGGAGCTGATCAGGGCCATCAGGGCGAGAATGCCGCCTTCGCCGCGGTTGTCGGCCCGCAGCATGTGGCCGATGTACTTGTAGGACACCACGAAGTTCAGCGACCAGAAGATCAGCGAGAGCACCCCATAGATGTTCTCCGGGGTCAGCGGCACGCCGTAGTTCCCCTCAAAGCATTCCTTGAGGGCGTACAGCGGGCTGGTGCCGATGTCGCCGTAGACCACGCCAAGCGCCCCGAGCGACAGGGCGGCGAGGAGCTTCCCCCTGGGTGGGGCAGTGCCCAGACTCATGCTGACCGGGGACGTCCCCGTCGGAATTCGAGGAGTGACAGCACGAAGATCAGGGCAATCAGCCCCGCCGACACGACACACCACCGGCAGATGGCTTCGATCACGAAGAACTCGAGATACTTGAGGTAGCCGGTGAAGAGGACCGCCCCGCTGCTCAACCCGAGGAGCACCATCCCGGGCCAGCGCGCCTCGGTCCAGCGAGGCTGCACGGAGGCCAGCGAGACCGCGAGCAGGACGAGGTACCCGACCAGCCCGATCAACCCGACATCCACCCCCAGAAACCGGCTGTAGGGACTCAACTGCACGGTCGCGCACCCGCCGGTTCCGCAGGCCAGGGTTCCGATCACCCCGATCTTGTAGAGCCAGAGGTACAGCGACACGAAGACACCGACCAGGCTCAGCAGCGCGGTGCCCATCCGGAAGCTCATGGCAGCGGGCTCAATGAGTCGACCAGGGCCTTGATGCGGTCATAGGGGAGCACCCCCAGGTACAGCCCTCCGCCGATCACGAAGGTCGGGGTGGAATTGACCCCCATCCGGAGTCCCTCGTCCAGCGAGCCCTGCAACCGGCCCGCGTAGCGAAGCGACCCCATGCACTCATCGTAGCTGTCGAGGTCCAGGCCCTGCTTCCCGGCGATCTCCCGGAACTGGTTCCCGGCACGCGAGCTGAAGGACCACTCGGTCTGGGTCGCATAGATCCCGCCGTGGACTTCCCAGAACTTGCCCTGATCGTTGGCACAGGCGGCCGCGTGGGCGGCCAGCCGGGCCCACTTGTGGGGCTGGTCGAGCGGGAAATCCCGATAGACATATCGGACCCGACCGGTGTTGATCAGCCGCTCGAGGACGTAGGGGAACTCGACCATCTCGAACTTCTCGCAGGCCGGGCACTGGTAGTCGGCGAACTCCATGATCTCGACCGGGGCATCCGCAGAGCCCAGCACGTAGCCCCGGAATCCGGCGGTATCCCCGGCGGTCACCGCCACCGCCACCGGGATGGTGGGCGAATGCCCCTGCCGGCTGAGGAAATAGAGCGCCAGCGCGCCGAGCACGGCGAGGCCGCCGATCAGCAGATAGAACCGATTGGGAGACGATGAAGTAGCAGCCACGGCGACCCGCCTTCGCAGAGTGGAAGTCCCCAATCTAATGCGCCCGCCCCCGGAGTGAAGTTCATGCGGCTGTGCGGTTTGCGATTGGGCTATGGCCTTCGCTATATTGCTCAGCTAAGTGGCTTCGTTGCGAGGCTGCAGCTTTCACGCGGGAAGGGGCATGGCCACGAACAGGAAAGAGGCAGGAGCAGCAGCGGGACTGATGGACCAGGCACGGGACGAGCTCTTCAGCCACATCCTCCGTTGCGGAGTGATCGAGGCCGAGCCGGAACAGCAGCAGGCCTCGATCGACGACACCATGCAGTACATCGCCGAGCGGTATGTCGACCTCGGTGAGGAGCAGCTGACCAAGGTACGACTCCTCGGTGAGCGGTTCTGCCAGCCGGTCGTCCGGCACCAAACCGCAGGAACCGCCGGCTGACCTGAGCCGCTGTCGCCCTGAAATGAACAAGCCGCCTCAGAGGCGGCTTTTTGTTGCCTCAGCCTCCCGGCGGCCGGCGGCCCAGCCACCAGCGGTGCGCCGCCATCAGCCGGAGGCCACCACCCAACCCCAGGGAGAGACTCCACCCCGGGCCGGCCCCGGGCCGGATCATGACACCGGCTTCCAGCATCACCCATTCCCGCCAGACGGTATCGCGCTCCACCGCAATCCCTGCCCCCGCAAACGGCGACACCCCGGACCGCCGGTTGGGATCCAGCATCACCTGCCAGGCCAGTTCCCCCCGCCCCAGCCACCCGGCCCCACGGGTTCCCGCCCCCAGCAGGGCGACCAGCCGGTCCCGCCCGGCGATGCGCCACGCGACCGAGGGCCCGACCACCGCTCCGGCGGTGGGGCGATTGGTCCCCACGGCCACGAGCCCCAGCTCCATCCCGGTCTGTCCAGCGGCCGACCCCGGGTGGGCGGCTCCGCTCAGCCCGAGGACCAGCAGGACCGCAGCCCTGGGCCTCACCCCAGTTCGAGGTCGTAGCTGACCGCGATGTCCGGCTTGAGGCTGTGGAGGACCGAGCAGTACTTCTCGATCGACAGATCGATGGCCCGTCGGGCTTTCACCTCGTCCAACCCGGTCCCCGCCAACTGGAAGAGGTAGTGAATCGACAGGTATCGCCGCGGGTGCTCTTCCTGGCGTACCCCGGTCACCGTCATCTCACACCGCTCCAACCCCACCTGCATCTTCTGAAGGATGCTCACGACGTCGGCACCGCTGCAGGCCCCGGCGGCCAGGAGCAGCTGCACCATCGGGCCCGGGGCGGTATCGCCCCCGGCGTCGATCTTGATGGTGGCCCCCCCCGGAATCCCACCCGTGAATCGCAGGTCTCCATCCCACCGCAGCTCGGCCACACGGATGTTCGACATCGTTCCATTCACTCCTCGGTTGCGTCGCCCCCGACGGCGCGGGCCGCGCGGGGGGCAACTCGGACATAGTCCCAGATGGCATAGATGGCGACCGCGCCGGTCGCCCAGGTGAGCGGTCGCAGCAGGTTGGACTCCAGCAGGAAGGCCACCAGGGTCAGCGCCTGCAGGACGGTGACGGCCTTGCCTCCCGCCCGGGCCGGAATGGCGACCGGTCGCCGTTGGATCGCCGTAACCACGAAGGCCACCAGGGCCGCCAGGTCCCGAGCCAGCACCGCGATCACCTCGTAGAAGCGGAGCTGGCCGGAGAGCAGGACCACGGCAAAGGCCGAGGCCATGAACAGCTTGTCGGCCACCGGGTCAATGAACGGCCCGAATCGGGACGAGCCGAATCGCCGGGCGATGGCGCCATCCAGCAGATCGCTGGCCGCCGAGGCCGCGAGGATCCCCAGCCGCCACCGGACATCGGGCATCCCCAGAAACATGACGGCCAGCGGAATCCGGACCAGGGTCAGCCCGTCGGCCACTCCGAAGCTGGGGCGCGGCCGGTTGGCGGACTCGGTGGGAGGGGTCCCAGGTGTCATCCTCGCAAGGTAACGAGAGGGCGACTCAGGCCGGAGACGACCACCCGCGAACCACCCCCTCGGCACGGGCCGCAGGTGACAGAAACCGTGCGGCCAGCTGGCGGACCGCCCCAGGCGTCACGGCGCGGAGCGCCGCTTCTTCGGCCCCGAGTTCCTCGAGCCCGGTCCCCGAAAGGAACGCCCCGAGCAGCTCCCCAGCGATGGCCGAGGCACTTTGGCGCCGGACTTCCGACTGGCCAACCAGGTAGCCGATCGTCCCCTGGATCTCCCGGGCCGAGGACTCAGACTCCGCAAACCGCTCCAGTTCGACCAGCATCTGTTCGCGGGCCTCGGTTTCGCGTCCCGGGGCGGTGGCGATGTAACTCACCAGTCCGCCACCGGTGCGCCGCTGCCAGCTGTAGGCCTGCACGGTGTAAGCCAGGGAGCGACGATCGCGGAGGGCTTCGAACAGCCGACCGCCCAATCCTCCGGCGTGCGCCGCCCAGACCTCCGCCGCGAATCGGTCCTCGGCCCGTCGGCCAGGCCCCGGGAAAAGCATCGCAATCGCGGTCTGGGCTTTCTCCCGGGAGACGATCAGCTGCCGCTCTCCATCGGGGGCGTTCCACTCGTGGCTGTCCGGTGGCTCGGTCGCGCCGGCGTCCGGGCGACCGCCGAACACGCCGGCCAGCGTCATCGCCGCCTGCTCGGGATCGAACGCCCCGACCGCCACCACGGTGACCCGCCCTGCGGCCACCGCCGCCCGCTGCCAGTCGACCACCATCTCCACCGCCAGGCCGGCTACCGTCTCGGGATAGCCCGCGGTCGGAAGGCCGTGTCCCCGGTCGCCGAAAGCCGCTCGGAAGGCGAGCTGGATCGGGTGCCGGTACATGTCATCCACCGCCTGGCGCGCGATCTCCTCAAGCAGGCGGCGCTCGCGCAAGACGGCATCCGGGTCGAACTGGGGTTCCCGCATCACCAGATCGAGGAGGACCGAGGCGTCGGCGAGGTATTCCGTCAGGACGCTGGTGGAGAATCCCCAGAGCTCCGAGCCGATGGCGGTCCCGAGGGAGCCGCCCATCCGTTCGATCCGGTCGGCCAGCCCTTCGGCATCGTATCCGCCGGCGCCCCGAACGGCGCTGCGGATGGCCAGGGAGGCCAACCCGGCGCGTTCCGCCGAATCGAACTCCTGACGCACTCGATAGACGCCCACTGTCGTGGTCGGGGTTCCGGGTCTCCGCCTGAGCAGCAGGTCGACCCCCGGCAGCGGCACATGGAGGGCCTCATCGGTCCACCGGCCGGCCGCCGGCCGGGGCGCCGGGGCGCTGGCATGCTCCGCGAGCGAAAGGGTAGCCAGCGGTCCTGCCGGGCGACGGAACGCGGCTTCCAGGTCACCCACGGCCAGGTCGACCCCGGCCCCGTGCGGGAGGTAGATCACCGCCGAGGCCCCCTCAGGAACCAGGTGGCGCGCCGCCGCATCCCGGATCTCCTCGGCGGTGACCGAGTGCAGCCGCTGCCACTCGCGCTCCAGCAGGAGATGATCGGCCAGGGCCTCGGCTATGGCGAGTTCGGACGCCCGACCCTCCGCCGACTCAAACCGCCGAGCCCACCGGGCCCGCAGCATCGTCTTCACCCGCTCGACATCCTCGGCCGCCGGGCCGACCTCCACCAGTTGGCGGATTGCCCCGGCAATCTCGGCGAGCGCCGGTGCAACCCGGTCGGGGGTCATTTCCGCGCGGACCGACATCACCCCGACTTCGGGGGGCGTGTAGTTGGACACCCCGACGGCCGTGACGATCCCGGGATCCCTGAGGCGGCGATAGAGCCAGCTGCCGCGCCCCAGCCCAAGCATCGCGGCGGCCAGGTCCAGGGGGAGGGTGTCGGGATCCAGCGCCGGAGGGGTGCGCCAGCCGAGCGTCAGATAGGCCTGGGTGACGTCGCCCCGGAGGGTGTGGGTCCGAATGCCCCGGCGAAGTGGTTCACCCGGGCCGGCCAGCACGACCTCCTCGGGGCGGTGCCAGTCTCCGTACTGTGCCTTCGCGAGGGCCATCGCCTCATCGGGGTCCATCCCGCCGGCTACGGTGACGATTGTCCGGCCCGGGGTGTAGCGGGATTGGTAATAGGCCACCAGGTCGTCCCGCCTGAGGGTCGACAGGCCGGCTTCAGTCCCGATCCGCCAGCGTCGGATCCGGTGATGGTCGAAGAGCAGGGAGTGCAGGGTCTCGTGGGCCACCGCGCCGGGAGAATCCAGCTTCCGATGCGCCTCCTCGATGATCACCTTCAGTTCCCGGGAGAGCTCATCCCCGTCGATCGCGGCATGCCGGAGCGCGTCGGCCTGGATGGCGAGGCCCTCCGCCAGACTCCGGACCGGCAGCACGGCGTAGTAGGTCGTGTAGTCGTAGGAGGTCGCGGCGTTGAGGTACCCCCCGACGGAGCGGGTGGCCCGGGCGATGGCACCCACCCCGCGGGTCGGGGTCCCCTTGAAGAACATGTGTTCGAGCACATGGGAGATGCCGACCCAGTGGTCCGGTTCGTCAAAGAAGCCGGCGCGGACCCGGGTGACCACCGCGGCGGCCGGCGATCCGGGCACCTGCTGAACAAGGATGGTCAGGCCGTTGGGGAGCACTTCCCGCCGCACCCCGGCCGTCCACACCGGGGTGAGGGCTTCGCGTGACATCCGGCTTACTGGACGATCCGGAGCACACCGGCCGCGGCGCTTCCCCGCAGGAAGGCCTCGGCGTCAGTCACCGGGATGACCACCCCGGTCTCGGTCCGGCCGCGGCGGGCCAGGCCATTCATGAATTCCGTCAGCGAGGACCCGGCCCATCCCAGCTCCGAATCCTTGAACTGGTCCAGGATTTCCTCCCACGACCCTCGCAGGGTGTGACCCGCCAAGGTCATGATGATGTGAGAGTCCCCGAGACTCGGGCGACGTTGCATGGCGTGAAGCTCGCTGAGCATCGCCCCGAACAGTTCCAGCTGATGGGGATCACGGATCGCCCCATTGGACGCCTGACTCTCCACCTCGGCGAGCAGTTCGTCCAGCCCGTCGGAGTCACCCACCAGCTCAGCCAGTCGCTGGTACCAGCGGGTCAGATCCGGATCGTCATCCGCCAGGCGAAAGGCCGCCTTCCGGAGCTCGATCATCCGCCAGATCCCCAGCTCATCGAAATGGTCCTGCGGCTCGGTCTTCTCCAGGTGGTGGAGCGCCGCCTCCGACTCGCCACGATCGTACAGCGCATTGGCCAGGTAGACCCGGGCCTCCGTGAAGGAGGGCTCCAGCGAGAGGGCCCGGCGCAGCCAGTAGAACCCGTCGGCGTCCTGACCCAATCGGTGGGTGGTGTACCCCAGGCAGGCCGCCGCTTCCGGGGACTCGGGATGGGCCGTGGCGGTCAGCTCGAAGAAGCGGAGTGCCTGCGGCAGCAGCCCCTCGCGAAAGAGGGCCCGCCCGAGTTGCAGCATCATCTCATGATCGTCATGGAGGCCCAGCAGCAGAATCCGTTCGAACGCCGCGTAGGCCGCGTCCCGTTCCCCGAGACGGAGCAGCGACTCGCCATAGCCCGCCAGGGCATCCTCGTGATCGGGTTCCCGGGCCAGGGCGCGGTCAAACGCCCGGCGGGCCCAGGCGTACTCCTCTCGCGCCAGCTCGGCATAGCCGGACCCGACGTGAAGTTCCACGGCGTCGGGGTAAAGCGACAAGCCTTCCTTCAGGATGGTGAGAGCGTCGTCGTATCGACCTTCGTTGTACAGTTGGTGGGCGCGTTCGTCATATTCGTCGGAGCTCAGAAATGCATCCGACATGCCGAATTCTCCTGAGAGGGATTCCACTATTTAACAACTCATCGGTTGGCCAACAAGAGCCATCATTCTCCGCAGCCCGCTTCGGTGACCCGGATCACCAGAATCTCCTGGGTCACCCGACTCCGGAACATCGCTCCACCACTGAGGCCGCGCCGGGCTTCGGTGTCGACCACGATGTGGCGTCGCCAGAATTCCGGACCGACGCCGTCACGCCACGAAACGCTGCCTTCCTCCCGCAGCCGTTCCGCGCCCACGGTGCCTTCCGGCATGGTACCCATGGCGTCAATCTCCCAGCGGAACCAGCGGGCGCCGTCTCGATCGGCGTCCCGACGGATCCATCGTCCCGTCGAGTCGCTCCAGGCTTCCCCGACCGCGAGGGTCCGCGGCGGCAGCGGCGGGAAGAAGTCGGCGAGCACGGAGGACAGATCGGCCACCAGGAGAATATCCGGCGGCATGAATGGGGTGGTGAGGAGCACGGCCTCCCCGGTGGGGCCGAGGGTGCCGCGCCAGCGTCCGCCGATCAGGCCATCGGTCTCGGGCTCCAGACGTCCCGCCGTTTCCGATCGGGTGGGACCGGCGCCGGCAATCCGGATGTCGGACTCGACCTGTTCGGCGAAGGTGGAACAGCGCAACAGCTCCGCGGTGTAGCTGGGCTGCGGAGCGCCGGAAACCGTCTGTCCGACCGCGGCCGGGATGGCGGGCTGGAAGACCAGGGCGCCAACCAGGCCGCCCACCAGGACGGCCGGCCGGAACAGGGGTCGGATCAACCGAGGAAGGGGTACCGGTAGTCGGTCGGCGGCACGAAGGTCTCCTTGATCGTCCGGGGTGAGACCCAGCGGGACAGGTTGAGCGGCGAACCCGCCTTGTCGTTGGTGCCACTGGCCCGTCCACCCCCGAAGGGCTGCTGTCCCACCACGGCACCGGTCGGCTTGTCGTTGACGTAGTAGTTGCCGGCCGCGTAGCGCAGCACCCGATCCGCGTGCTGGATCACCTCGCGGTCACGGGCAAAGATGGCACCGGTCAGGGCGTAGGGGCTGGTCCGATCGACCAGTTCCAGCGTCTCGGTCCAGCGGTCATCGGGATAGACGTGCACTGTCAGGATCGGGCCGAACAGCTCGTCGCACATCATCCGATACCCGGAATCTTCGGCCTGCACCAGGGTGGGCTCCACAAACCAGCCCTCGGAGTCGTCGGTGCCCCCTCCGGCCACGATCGTGACCCCTTTGTCCTTCCGGGCCTGGTCCAGATAGCCCTTGAGCTTGGTGAACGACTTCTGATCGATCACCGCACCGAGGAAGTTGCCGAAGTCGGAGACGTCACCCATCCGGATCGTCTCCATCATCGCCACCATCCGGTCCCGGATCTCCGGCCAGAGACTGGCGGGGAGGTAGGCCCTGGAGGCGGCGCTGCACTTCTGGCCCTGGTACTCGTACGCCCCGCGGATGAGCGCCACAGCCACCGTCTGGGGGTCGGCGCTCTGGTGAACCGCGACGAAGTCCTTGCCGCCGGTCTCCCCCACGATCCGAGGATAGGACACGTAGTGGTCGAGCCGCTCCCCGACCTGCCGCCAGAGTTGCCGGAACACCGTGGTGGATCCGGTAAAGTGGATGCCCGCCAGGGCCGGGTCACCGAGCAGCCGTTGGCTCACCTCGACCGCGTTGCCCGGAATGAAGTTGATGACCCCGGGCGGCAGTCCCGCGGCTTCGTACAGCTTCATGATGTAGTAATTGCTGAGCGCGGCGGTGGACGACGGCTTCCAGATCACCGCATTGCCCATCAGGGCCGGTGCCCCGGGGAGGTTCCCCCCGATCGCCGTGAAATTGAACGGGGTGATTGCGTAGACGAAGCCCTCCAGGGGACGATAGTCCAGCCGATTCCACATCCCCGGAGCCGGGAGGGGCTGCGCCTGCAGCATTCCCTCCGCGAAGTGGGCGTTGAACCGCCAGAAGTCGATCAGTTCGCAGGCGCTGTCGATCTCGGCCTGAAACGAGGTCTTGCTCTGGCCATGCATCGTCGAGGCGTTGAGCACCTGACGCCAGGGACCCGCCAGCAGGTCCGCCGCGCGGAGGAACACCGCCGCCCGGTCCTCGAATTTCCACGACGACCACTCCCGGTGGGCCTCCCGGGCCGCCGTGACCGCCGCGTCCAGCCCCCTGGCATCGATCCGGTGGACCCGGGCAATCTGATGCTTGTGGCGGTGCGGCATCGTGACCGACACCAGGTTGCCGGTCCGGTATTCCTTGCCCCCGATGATCGCAGGGATCTCGACGTCGAGAGCGGCCTGGCGTTGGAGTTCGGCGGCCAGCGCGGCGCGCTCAGGCGTGCCCGGCGCGTAGCTCAGGATGGGCTCGTTGATGGGCTTCGGGATATTGGGAGTCGCGTTCATGGCTCACTCTGGGTCGGGGACCGACCCGGCGGCGGCAACAGACCCGCCGGGGGATGGCCGGGTCCGCCCACCATCGGACGGTCAAGAAGGGTGAACCCGTGGCGCTGCAGAATCGCGGCGCCTTCGGGAGAGAAAACGAATCGTACGAACGCCGCGGCGGCCACTGGGTTGGGCGCCCGGATCGGAATGGTCAGGGCATATACGATGGGTTCGCCAACCATGCGGACCGAGTCTCTGGCGGCCAAAGTCGCACCGGGCACCCGAACCTCAACCGACCGGTACCGATCCGCAAGGGTCGGGTCGCTCAGGTCCATTTCGGCTGGCAACTCGAGGAACCGGAGTCCGGTGGTGACCGCGATGGATCGATAGGACCAGCTGTAGTCCAGCTCCCCTGCCTGCACCAGGGCCGTGAGGTCGGACTCCTTGGGCCGGACGTACCGCTCCGGCATGGCGGCCAGCAGGCGGGCCGCCAGTCCGGGTTCGCGATAGTACTGCTCGGCGAGTCGAATCGACATCAGGGCCCGGTAGCCGTTGGGATCGAGGGCCGGGTTGGAGCGCCCGGTCCGCACCCCTGGTCGCAACAGGATGCGCCACCAGTTTTCCTGACTGATCTCCGCGGCCCCGATCGATCGGTCGCTGTAGATGAGCACCATGGCGTTGCGGGCAAAGGAGGCGTACCACGCGGCGTGGGCGGGGACCAGCAGGTTGGGGATCACCTGGAAGTCGGCCACCCCCAGAACGTCGGGGATCTTGCCGAGCTCGGTCAGCTTGCGAGCCGACTCGAGGCTTCCCGCGCTCTCCTGTCGAACCACGACCCCCGGATGGAGGGCAGCGAACCCGCGAAGCAGGTCCCGGAATGGGGAGGCGAGACTGCCGGCGTTGAACACGGTGAGCGGACCGGAAGGGGCCTGGGCGGCGAGCGGCGCCGGCCCGAGCGGCAGACCGGCCGCCAGTCCGACAATGACTCGACCCAAGGCCAACAACGCGCTGCGCGGCATGGAGCAAACGTAACCTCAGCCGCTATATTACCCACGATCGGCCCATGGAGGCCGCGGACGGTTCTGCTCTGAGGAGACCCATGCTGCGTGGACTCGCTGCTGTCACCCTGATGCTCGCCCTCGCCGGTTGCAACGACTACGACCGGTACTCCCCCGTCGTCAACCAGGACGGGCTGGTACCGCCGGATGTCTTTGCCGCCTACGGCGCGGAGCAGGCCGAAGCGATCGCCATCGGCCGGACCTTTGGTGCGGCGTTTACCGGGACCAGCCTTGAGGCCCGGGGCGCTCAGGTGGCCGCAGCCGCAGCCTACGCCGCCAATCGGCCGGGAGTTGCCCACGTGAAGGCTGACACCTCGGCCACCCTGCTCACCATCACCTTCTCCAGCGGCTGGACCAAGGCTGTCGTGCCGATCAGCGACGGGATCCCCGCCGAAAAGACGGTGGGACTCAAGCCGGCCAATTGACCCCCGACCCGCCCGAGGCCGCGTCCATTGTCTCGACCACGGTCGATGACGAAGCCGTTGCCCGGCGGATCGCCGAAACTCTCGTCGAGGAACGCCTGGCGGCCTGCGTGCAGCTCCTCCCCGGGGTGCTGAGCACCTATCGCTGGCAGGACCGGGTGGAACAGACCCTGGAGTGGCTGTTGCAGTGCAAGACCACTGCGGCCCGGGTCCCCCAGTTGATCGCTCGCCTGAAGACGTTGCACCCGTACGAAACGCCGGAAATTCTTGCCGTCACGGTCACTGCGGGGGACGAGGATTACCTGGCCTGGGTGACCGAGAACACGACGGACCCTGTGTCCAACTGAGGGAAACACATGTCCCAGCAGAGAAACCGCATCATCACGATCGTGGCCATTGTGGGCTTCATCGGCCTGCTGATCTGGTCCACCTTCGGGGTCCAGGCCACGGAATGCCGGGTCTGTGTCAACTACAATGGTGCCACCAATTGCGCCGTGGCCTCAGGGCCTGACGAGACGGCCGCGGCCGAGACCGCGCAGACCACTGCCTGCGGCCCGCTTACCAATGGCATGAACGATGCGATTGCCTGTGGTAACAGGGCCCCTGAAACCCGGGTCTGTCGAACCCGGTAGGGAACTTGCACGTCCACCCGACCGTTGGCTCAGAAGATGGAGGCACGGACCATGGTGAACTCAGAGCGCGACCTGACGGTCTCAGAAGTCGCTGACGACAGCGAGTTCGGCATTTGGCTCGAAGAGCTCACCCGGGATTATCCGGCAGCGCACGGGATCGCCCTGGAGGAGCACCACCTGGCCCTGACGGACGACATCGGGGAGTGGATCGGTGGGATCCGGTTCGGGCTCCGTGGCGGGGTGGCCCAGGTGCTGGAAATCGGAGTGGCTCCCGACGAGCGAGGGCGCGGCCACGCGCTTCGACTGCTCGAGGGCTTTGAAGTCGCTGCCCGGGCCCGCGATGCCCACCTCATCGAGTTCTGGACCCACC
>CAYINH010000034.1:8974-13833 GCA_964364615.1 uncultured Gemmatimonadaceae bacterium | reverse complement strand
ACGGCTGGTAGCATGGTGGCTCCGGCTGGTAGCATGGTGGCTCCGGTTCGCTGGATGGAAAAAGGATATCCCAGAACCTTACAAGAATGGCAGGGTCAAGTCACAACCGGGGGACGGAATCGTCACGACTGGGTAACGAACTACCGGCCACTCGCTCCGGGGGATTCGAACGGGTCCCCAAACATCTGATCCGGATCGTCGTGGTGGCGGAGCAGGGGGTGCTGGCGGAGTCGGCGTTGGATGGCGACCGGGAGCCCGGTCAGGCTGACCCGGCCCAGGCCTCGCCGCTCGATCAGCTGGCAGAACTGGGCCAGCAGGGCTGCGCCCACCGGCTCGACAACCTGGATTCTCGACAGATTTATCCTGAACTCGGCGGTGCCGGCGAGCCACTCTGGTTGGCGTCGCAGGGTCTCGAGCTGGTCCCCATCGAGGCGACCCGACAGGGAGAACTCACGGATGTCCAGCGGCGGCGGTGGAGAGTGTTTGGGCATGCGGGAAGTCTGGCAGGGAGCCATCACGGGCCTCCGACGTCACGGTACCGATCCGGTAACGACTACCTTGGGAAGAGGCAGCGGATGGTGGTGCCAACCCCGACCTCGCTCTCGGCGGTCACGGTTCCACCATGGGATTCGACCAGGTGCTTGACGATGGCCAGCCCGAGCCCCGTCCCGCCGGCCTCTCTGGACCGGGCGGGGTCGACTCGATAGTAGCGTTCGAAGATCCGTGGCAGGTGCTCGCCCCCGATCCCGGTTCCGGTGTCGGAGACCACAATCGTCACAGCGCCCTCAGCGGGCTCCGCCCGGGCGACGATCTTCCCACCCCGCGGGGTATAGCGCAGGGCGTTGTCGAACAGATTGCCAAGCACCTGCTGGAGCGCTTCCCGGTCCACGGTCAGGGTGCTGACGGCAGGGTCAACTTCCACCACGAATCGGACTCCTCCGGCCTCCGCCATATCCTGCCGAGGGGTCCATGCCTCCCGGATCGCCGCGGCGAGTTCCACCGGAGCCGTCAGTGGCTGCCACTTTCCTGACTCGATCCGGGCCAGATCGAGCTGGTCGTCCACCAGGGTCTGCATCCGCAGGGCGTTGGCCAGGATGGTCTCCAGGAACTTCCGACGGAGCTCGGGGGGCGGGTCGTCGCCCAGCAGGGTCTCGGCGTAGCCGGCGATCGAGGTGAGCGGGGTCTTGAGCTCATGGGAGGCATTGGCCACGAAGTCGCGGCGCACCGTCTCCAGTCGCCGCAATTCGGTCAGATCGTGGAGCACCAGGATCAGGCCCCCCGCCGGCAATGGCCGGGAGGAAGCCAACGCCACGCGCCCCGCGACCTCGACCTCGCGCCCCTGAATGACCTCACCGCCCATTCCGGCCTCGATCACCTCCCGCGCGCTGCGGGAGCGGAACAGCGGCAGCAGGTCGTGGAACCGGGCCTCGGGGTCGTATCCCAGGATCCGCCGGGCGGCAGGGTTGGCGAGGATCACCCGGCCCCGAGCGTCGGTCGCCAGGACGCCCTCCACCATCGCCTCGATCAGGGCCGCCGCCTGGGCCTGGCCGTGGGTCATCGCGGTGGAGTGGTCCGCCAGTTCGTGTTGCAGTTCCCGAAGCGCGTGAGCGACGGCCTCCACCTCAGGGATGTTGACTCTCGGGAGCCGCAGCGGTTCGCCGGCGCGCAGGGCCCGGGTGGCCTCCGCCAGTTCGGTGAGTGGGGCGGCGATCGATCGGGCCCCGGCCCAGGCGACCAGTCCTCCAGCCACCAGGGCGAGCAGCGCCGCCAGCAGGAGCGATCGCTGGGTGGTCGCGACCGCCCCCTCCACCTCGCTCAGGTCGCTGCTCATCCGCACGACAGGCAGGCCGGGCACCACGATGACCAGGCGGGCACTGCCATCCTCGACCCGGCGGGCCATCCCGATCTCCCCGAGCAGGGCCGCGGCCACCTCTCCATCGCCGGCCATCGAAGGCGCCGCCTGCAACTGGGCCGGGGCGAGCAGGTTGTCCGCGACCGGCTGGCCGGTCGAATCCAGCAGGGTGACCCGGTGGCCCCGTTCCGCCGCCAGCCGCCCGACCAGCCGATCCCAGGCGCGCGCGTCCTCGGGAAGGGCGTCCTGGATCAACCGTGCCTCCCGCTCCAATGCCGCCTGCAGGCTGTCTTCCAGGTGATGGCGCAGCGCGGTGCGGAAGCTCCAGACGAGGACAAGGGTGGAGAAGACCAGGAGACCCACCGCGCCGAGAACCAGCCGCCCGGCGAACCGCATCAGCGACGGGCTCCTTCCGCCGGGTCCCGGAGCCGGTAGCCGAATCCGCGGACCGTCTCGATCAGGTGGGCGGCGCCCCCCAACTTCTGTCGCAGTCGCTGGACGTGCATGTCCACCGTCCGGGTCTGGATCTCGGGGTTGGCGTCCCAGACCACCTCGAGCAGGTGTCCGCGGGCCTGGACCCGTCCCGGGCGCTCCATCAGGATCAGCAGGAGGCGGTACTCCGTGGCGGTGAGGATGACCTCCTCGTCCTCCACGGTGACCCGGTGGGCCACCTGATCGAGGGTGATCGATCCGGCAGTGAGGGTTCCGGGGGTGGGTTGGGACGGCGAATCCATCCGGCGGAGGACGGCCTGGACCCGGAGGGTCAGTTCTTTCGGGGAGAACGGCTTGGTGAGGTAGTCGTCGGCGCCCAGTGACAGTCCCCGGATCCGATCCTCCTCCTCCCGCCGGGCGGTCAGGAGGATGACCCCGACCTGGGCCGTGTCGCGCCCCGCCCTGAGGTCGGCCAGTACGTCGTATCCCGAAGCACCGGGGAGCATGAGATCGAGGACCACCAGGTCGGGCCGCTCCCGCCTGGCGGCGGCCAGGGCTTCCACCCCGTTCGAGGCGGTCGAGACCTGATACCCTTCCTTGGCAAGATGGTAGGCCACCAGAGCGGTGATGTCGGGCTCATCATCGACCACCAGCACCCGGCGGCTCATGCCGTGGCCCGGTCGCTCTGACTTCGGATCCGGGATCGGACCTGGGCCCGCTGCCGCTCGCTCCGATACACCGGATCGGCATCCAGGGCGGCGAGCACCGCGTCCAGCAGGGCGGTGGTCTGACGGGGGCCCCGGATCAGGCGGTAGAGGACGTGCGATCCCACGGGTGCTCCCCGGACCACCCCCGCGTGCCGCAGCACCATCAGGTGCCTCGACACGGTCGGCTGGGGCAGGTCCAGCACGGCCTGCAGGTCGGACACGAACATCGGGCCCGCCGCCAGGCTGTTAAGCAGTCGGAGCCGGGAGGGCTCGGCGATGCTGCACAGGAGTTCGGCGGGGGGAATCGGCACGTCAGTCATGAGATCGGTGGAATTATAGCGCCGTTCGGAGGAACGCCAATCGGGGGTGTTTGGGCCCGCCGATTGCGGAGCCCGCTCCAACCGGGGATAATTCCCCGCTAATCATGGCTTCTCCCACTGCTGACACCGTCACGGTGTTCGTCAATGAACGCCCGGTCCGGGTGTCCTCCCCCGGGGATCTCGCGGCCGCCGTCCGGGCCGCCGACCCGACGCTGGCCACCGCCCTGGACGATGGCCGCGCCTTTCTGACCGATGGGCGCGGGATCTCCTGCGGCCCGACCGACCCGGTGGTGGCGGGGGCGATCATCCGGGTCGTGATTTCGGCCCGTCGGCGGGAGTCCGATGCTGACGCGTGAGGTGATCGCCCGGCTGCCCAAGGCCGAACTGCACACCCACCTGGACGGATGTCTCCGTCCCGAGACGATGGTGGAACTGGCCCGGGACGCCAGGGCTGCGCTGCCCACCACCGATCCCGAGGCGCTCAAGCGCCACATGCTGGTGGACGACGCCCGGAATCTGGAAGACTATCTGGCCCGGTTCGACCTGACGATCCAGCTGCTCCAGACCCCCGAGGCGATCGAGCGGGTGGCGTACGAAATGGTGGCCGATGCCCGGCAGGACAACCTCCGGTACCTGGAGATTCGCTACTGTCCCGAGTTGAGCACCCGCGGGGGCCTGTCCCTCGACGAGGTAGTCCGGGCGGAACGCAGGGGACTTGATCGGGGCACCGCCGAATTCGGGATCCCGGCCGGGATCATCAACTGTTCGCTCCGACACTTTGACCCGTCGGTCTCGGTCCGGATCGCCGAACATTCCGTGCGGTGCCGCGAGCACGGGGTGGTGGCGTTCGACCTGGCGGGGGGCGAGGCGGGGCGGCCCCCGGGGGTGCACGGCGAGGCATTCGATGTCGCGGCGCGGGGACGGCTCGGGATTACGGTGCATGCGGGCGAGGCGGCCGGTCCCGAGTCGATCGCGGAGGCGATTCATCGGTGCCATGCCGAGCGGCTGGGTCATGGCACCCGACTGTGGGAGGATCCGGCGCTGCAGGACTACGTTCGCGACCACCGGATCCTGATCGAGACCAACATCACCAGCAACCTGCAGACCCGAGCGGTGGGGCGGGCGGCCGAGCACCCGGTGCGCCGCTACTTCGATGCCGGACTCGCGGTGACCCTCTGCACCGACAGCTGGTTGATGGGTGGGGTGTCCCTGACGGATGAATACTGGCTGGCTCACCAGGAACTCGGGTTCTCCCGAGAGGAGATCGATCGGATGATCCTCAACGCCTTCGAAGCCGCCTTCCTGCCCGGGTCCGAGCGGCAGGCGCTGGTGGCCAGGGTCCGGAGCGAGCTGGCGGCGATCGCATGACGGGGCTCTTTCAGCTCCAGACCGCCGCCGAGCGGTTCGCCGCGGTCTCCGCCGGCCTCGACACCTCCCTGAGTGCCCGGTTGATCGGCCTCCTCGGCATGGCCTCGATGATTCTGCTGGCCGTGCTGATCTCCTACAATCGACGGGCCATCAACTGGCGGCTGGTGGTGGCCGGGATCG
>CAYINH010000034.1:0-8964 GCA_964364615.1 uncultured Gemmatimonadaceae bacterium | reverse complement strand
GCCAGACGGTGTTCGGGGTCATCGTCCTCAAGACCGCCGTGGGGCGCCGGTTCTTCAGCGCCCTGGGGGACATCGTCACTCAGCTGCTCGGCTTCCAGGAGCAGGGTGCCCGGTTCGTCTTCGGCAATCTGGTCCAGCACACCGTCCCGGTGGGCACCGCCGGAACCGGCGGGGTGCTCGACACCTCGGCCGGGATGATGGCCCAGACCGGGTCGTTCTTCGCCTTCAACGTGCTGCCCACCATCATCTTCTTTTCCGCCCTGATGTCGGTGCTCTACTACCTCGGCATCATGCAGATCATCGTCCGGGGGATCGCCTGGGTGATGCAGAAGACCCTCGGCACCTCGGGAGCCGAGACACTGTCCGCCTCGGGCAACATCTTCCTGGGCCAGACCGAGGCCCCGCTCCTCATCAAGCCGTTCATTGGGTCGATGACCCGATCCGAACTGGCCACCGTGATGGTCGGCGGCTTTGCCACGGTGGCTGGTGGAGTGCTCGCCGCCTACGTGGGAATGCTGTCGGGGGTGCTGCCGGGCATCGCCGCGCATCTCATCGCCGCCAGCGTGATGAACGCCCCGGCCGGCCTGGTCATGGCCAAGATCCTGTTGCCGGAAACCGGCGTCCCGGTGACCAGGGCGGGGCTCGCGCCGGTGGCCGTCGAGGTCGGCGCCGAGGCGCCGAGGGGGCTCCTGGCCCGGCTCCGCCGGGCGACCGGGTCCACCGAACAGAGCGTCATCGAAGCCGCCGCCAACGGGGCCGGGCAGGGGGTGCAGCTCGCCATCAACGTCGGGGCGATGCTGATGGCGTTCGTCGCGCTGGTGGCCCTGCTCAACGCACTGCTCGGTTGGGGCGGCGGACTGGTCGGGTTCACCGACCTCACCTTGCAGGGCATTCTGGGATTCGTGCTGCGCCCGCTGGCCTGGGTGATGGGAGTGCCGTGGGCCGACACGGCCTACGTTGGCAGCCTGATCGGGATCAAGACCACCCTCAACGAGTTCGTCGCCTACGCCCAGTTTGCCGGGGATCTGGGAGCCGGGGTCATGATTCAGCCCCGGAGCGCGGTCATCCTGACCTACGCCCTGCTCGGGTTCGCCAATTTCTCCTCGATCGCCATTCAAATCGGGGGCATTGGTGGCTTGGCGCCGGAACGCCGGGGGGAGATTGCCGGAGTGGGCCTCCGGGCCATGATCGCGGGGAACCTCGCGGCCTTCATGTCGGCGTCTCTGGCCGGGATGCTGGTGTGAACGACATCACCCGCACCACCCCCATCGAGCAGGCGGCCGACGCGATCAGGGCGCGGCTTGGCGACCTCCGCCCCACCATCGCGGTGGTGCTGGGATCCGGGCTGGGCCCGCTGGCCGCCCGCATCGAGGCCCCGCTTCGAATCCCCTACCGGGAGATCCCCGGCTTCCACCCGCCATCGGTGGAAGGGCACAAGGGGGAGCTGGTTATCGGTGGACTTGGCGGCCAGACCGTACTGGCGCAATCGGGCCGGTTCCACATGTACGAGGACTACAGTGCGGATGTCGCCGCGCTGCCAGTGCGGGTCTTTGCGGTGCTCGGGGTCACCACCCTGATCGTGACCAATGCCGCCGGCGGGATTCGTCCGGGGTTTACTCCGGGCACTCTGATGATGCTGGCGGACCACTTGAATCTGACCGGGCGATCCCCGTTGGTGGGCGACCCCCTTCCCGGTGAGCAACGGTTCCCCGACATGACCGCCGCGTACGACCAGGGCCTTCGTGCCGTGGCGCGGGAGGTGGCGGCGCGGGAAGCGATCTCGCTGGAAGAGGGCGTCTATGCCGGGTTGCTGGGACCGAGCTATGAGACGCCTGCCGAGGTGCGCATGCTGGCCGGCCTGGGCGCCGACGCGGTCGGGATGTCCACCGTGGTGGAGGTCATTGCCGCCCGCGCCCGGGGCATGCGTTGTCTGGGATTCTCCACCATCACCAACAGTGCTGCGGGTCTGGGTGGGCAGCAGCTGTCCCACGCCGAGGTGATGGAGGTCGCGGCTCAGGTCGGCGATCGGCTCGGGACGCTGGTTGAGGGAGTGATCGCCGCCACGCCGTGATGGACCGGGCCGTGTCCGCCGCCCAGGCCCGGTGCCTCGGCGATGGCGCGGTGGAGGTAATCCAGGGCGATGGGCGCCGCCTCCGCGATCGCAAAGCCCTGGGCCAATAGCGCCGTGAGGGCCGCAGACAGGGTACACCCGGTGCCGTGGGTCGACCGGGTCCGCAGGCGGGGATGGACGAAGCGCCAGGTGGTCTCCGCGGTGACCAGAATATCCACCAGTTCATCGCCTTCGAGGTGGCCGCCCTTGACCAATGCGGCACCGGCGCCGGCCTCCACCAGGATCTCGCCCGCCGTCTGCATCTCCGTCGCATTCCGAACGGGTCGGCCGGTCAGCAGGGCAGCCTCGGAGAGGTTGGGAGTGACCACCGCGGCCAGCGGCACCAGTTCGGCCCGGATCACCGATTCGGCATCCGGATCGAGCAGTCGGTCACCCGAGGTCGCCACCATGACCGGGTCGAGGACATAGGGGCCCCATGCATGCGACCGGATGGCCTCGGCCACCTGCCGGACCAGGGTGGCGGTGGCCAGCATCCCGGTCTTGAGGGCGTCGGGTGGCAGATCGGCCGCCAAGGCGTCGAGCTGTGCCGCGACGATGGTGGGGGAGGCCGCTTCTACCGCCAGCACCCCCTGAGTATTCTGTGCTGTGAGGGCCACGATCACGGACGTGCCGTGGACCCCGAATTGGTGGAAGGTCTTGAGGTCGGCCTGAATGCCGGCCCCGCCACCCGAGTCCGATCCCGCGATTGTGAGGGCGATCTTCATGACGCTCGCTCGCTCCCTGGAGACCTTGATCCGGCAGCTCCACCAACGGCGCGGCCGGGAGAAGCGCGCCCTGGCCCTGGCCGAAGGGGTTCGGCTGGTGGAGGAAGCGGTGGCGGCCAAGGTGTCGATCCACACCGCGCTGCTCGCTCCCGGGCTGGAAACTACACCCCGGGGCGTGGCGCTGGCAGAGCGGTTGCGGGCGGTCGCGGGGACCACGGCAACCGTGACTGATGGTGAACTGGCCAAGCTGAGTGCCACCGACCAGCCGCAGGGGGTGCTGGCGGTCATTGAGCCCCCGGTGTGGCGGATGGAGGATCTGCCCACCGACCGCTCGCTGCTGGTGCTCGACGGGGTCCAGGACCCGGGGAACGTGGGGACCATGTTGCGGACCGCCTGGGCGCTTGGGGCAGGTGGCGTGGTGGCCCTGCCGGGCACGGCGGAGTTCACTAACCCGAAGGTGCTGCGGGCCAGCATGGGCGGTTTCTTCCGGATGCCGTGCCCGGCGGCGACGGTCCAGGAACTGGCCGGTTGGTCCGACCGGCATTCGATCCCGCTGTGGATCACCGCGATGGATGGCGAGCCGCTGACCGGCCGGCCGCCCGGCCCCGTGGCGCTGGCGGTGGGCAACGAAGGCGCCGGGATCTCACCGGGGCTGGCGGGGCTGGCCCGCCGACGGGTCGCGATTCCATTGCGCCGGGACGCCGAATCCCTCAACGTGGCCGTGGCGGCCGGGATCCTCCTCTACGAGGTGCTGCGTGAGCGCTGAACTGTGGGAAGCGATCATCATGGGGCTCTTCGGGGGGCTGGTGGGAAGTTTCCTGAACGTCTGCATCACCCGGCTCCCCGCCGAGTTGTCGGTGGTGACCCCGCGATCCCGCTGCCCGCGATGTCAGCTGATGATCGCCTGGTACGACAATGTGCCGGTGCTGTCGTGGCTGCTGCTCCGGGGCCGGTGCCGTCGATGCCGGGAGCCGATCAGCATGCTCTACCCCATGGTGGAGCTGGTGACCGCCGCGGCGTGGGCCTGGTTCGGGTGGAAATACGGGTTGGGGCTCCTCGGGCTCGAGGGGGCGCTCTTCATCACGCTCCTCATCGGCATCGCCTTGACCGACGCCCGGGAATACATCATTCCGGATGAGTTCACTATTGGCGGGCTGATCCTGGGACTGCTGTTCAGTGTCACCGGTGGGGTCCCGTCGGTGCTGCAGGCGGTGCTGGGCGGGGTGGTCGGCTTCGGACTCCTCTGGCTGGTGGGCGCGGCCGGGACCTGGGCCTTCAAGGAAGAGGCGATGGGCGGCGGCGACATCAAGATGATGGCCATGGTGGGTGCCTTCGTCGGGTGGCAGGGGGTGCTCCTGACCGTATTCCTCGGGGCGCTGACCGGGGCGGCGGTGTTTCTCCCGGTCAGCCTGACCGGCCGCAAGAAGCTGGTGCCGTTCGGGGTCTTTCTCGCGCTGGGGGCCGCGCTGGCCTACCTCTGGGGCGGCGACATCATCACCTGGTACCGACGGTTCGCGGGGCTCTGACCCATGGCCACGGTGCTGGTGCGTGTGCTGCTGGGCGCGTCCCTGCTTGGGGCGTGCCGAGGTGCGCCCAAGGCGGACCTGGATGCCGGCCGTCTCTCCGCCCTGGTGGACAGCCTGATTCCGGCGGTCGAGACCGCAGTGGGCCTGCCGTTCAAGACGGCGCCGGTTTCTGCCCTGACGACTGGAGAGGCGGTCCAGGCCTACCTGCTCGATCGGATCCAACGGGATTTTCCGGCTGATCGGATGGAGGGGATCACCGCCGCCTATCGACTGTTCGGGCTGATCCCGGACTCGCTTGACCTGAAGGCGCTGCTGCTCTTGGTGTATCAGGAGCAGGTGGCAGGGTATTACGACCCCGACACCGGGATTCTCTACGCTGTTGAAGGGTCTGATCCCGCCCAGCTCCGGCTCATCCTGGCCCACGAATTGGTGCATGCGCTGCAGCATCAGTATCTGCCGCTCGACTCGCTGATGGTGCTGCGCGGGAACGGCGACGTGGTGGCGGCGACCCAGGCCGTTCTGGAAGGCCACGCCACCCTGGCCTCGATCCGGGTGCTGGCCCCGAGTCCGGAACTGCTGGCGACCGATGAGTTCTGGGACAACTATCGCCAGGGAGTCCTGGCCCAACAGCGGAGCATGCCGGTGTTCGGCCAGGCGCCGCTGGTGCTCCGTGAGGGTCTGGTCTTCCCGTATCTGGCGGGCGCCGAGTTTGTCCGGTGGTGGGAGACGTCCCGGGGCCTGCCACTGCCAAGGGTCGCCGACCTTCCGCGGTCGACCGAACAGATTCTCCACCCCGACCGGTACGACGCCGCCGACCAGCCGGTATCAGTGGCGTTTGCCGACTCGAGTGCCGACCTGATGTACGAAGACACCTTGGGAGAACTGGAAGTCCAGATCTTCCTGGCCCAGCTTCGGGGTGCCGACCAGGTGGGCTACGACGCGGCTGTCGGGTGGGGTGGGGATCGGTACCGGGTCTATCGCACGGCTGATGGTCCCGCGCTGGTCTGGTATTCCGTCTGGGATGGTGCCTCCCAGGCCGATCGTGCCCTCAACCAGTTCTCCCGAGCCGGAGGCAGGCTGGCTCGGGAGGGCTACCGGTTCTCTGCGGGGCAGGTGGCCGTTGAGGGCCGCCCGGGGGTCCGCCTGATCCTGGCTCCCCCGGCTTGGCACGGCTGGGCCCAGGCGCCTCGCGCACAACTCCGGCGCCCCTGATTCAGGTCGGTCGGGCGCCCGCGTCGACTTCGCGCAGGACCCCGATGATCTGGGCCTCCCTATCCCTGAATGAGCTGGTTGAGCCCGAACGCGATCAGGCCCACGACGGCGCCCAACACATAGCCAAGACGGACAATCATCTCGAGTTCGCGCTGGGTCACCCCACGGATGATTTCCTCCATCCGTTCGGTCGAGAAGCCCAGCACCTTCTGTTCCACCATCTGAGGCAGTTCCAGCTTCTCCACCACCCGGGGCACCTGGGTCTGCACCCAGCCCCACGCGGCATCCGAGATGCCCTGCCGGATGGTCTCGGTGGTTTCCTCACCCAGCCAGTCCGCCGGCCGACCGATCGGCTGGGCCAGCAGCTTCTCCACCGCCCGCTGGACCACGCCGGCCACCCAGACCCGGCCCCCATCGCTCTGCAGTCCGTTCGCGATCGCCTCGGCCGCGCGCTCCGCAGGCACGTAGGCCAGCACATCCACCCACGTCCGCTCGCCGGCCGCCTCGAGTCCCCGCTCCAGCCCCCGCCGGACCCACTGCCGCGCCGAGGGGCTCCGGGCGGCATCGACGACCCAATTGCCCAGGGTATCGGCCAGGGCCGCTCGTTTGGTGGGGTCCAGCCGGGACAGCCGTTCTCCGAGCGGCATCTCAAGCAGTCCCAGCAGCGCCTGGTGGACGGTGCTGGCCAGCCGGGCCCGGATGGCGGGAGCGGTTATCGCCGAGGCAAACTTCTCGAACCCGGTCCGTTCGATCCCGTCGAGCAGCCGCTCGAAGGTGCTCTCCTTGACGACCAGCTTGGCCAGCAGCCGTTCGTGCAGCAGGAGTTGGCGGGCGGCGCCGTCGAAGGCGGTACGGAGCGCCTGGGATATGGTGCGCCTGGTGTCGGGATCCTGCAGGGTTCCGGCCAGCCGATCGATGGCGGTGGGGAGGTAGTCATCGATTGCGGTCTCGATCGGTGCCAGGAGGCCTTCGGGCAGCCGATCGATCACCGGTCGGGTGTCGCCCTCCAGCGCCACGATCTGTCCGGCGACCCATTCCCGGAGGGTCCGCTCCACCTCGGCGCCACCGGCCAGATCCCCGACCCAGGTATCCACCTGCCCCGCCAGCGCCACCCTTCGGGCCGGGGTGAGCAGGTCCCCCACCGGGCGGTCCTTGAGGTCCTCGCGCAGCTGCCCAAGCATGCCCTCGACCATCGTCAGAAAGGCGGGCGTGGTCGCAAAGGCTGCCAGCTTGTCTGCCACCCGCGGGCCCAGGTCGGCGATGATCCCGTCGACCACTCCTGACACGGCGGGAGGCAGTGCCTCGCGGAGGGCCCCATGCTCCTGGTGGAGGAGGTCGTCAGCCATCCGGTGCATCGCGTCGTCGAAGGCCCCCCTGACCTGCGGAGCACTCAGCCGGCTGGCCAGATCTTCCGGGGTCAGCAGTCGTTCGCCAACGGTCTTGCCGATACTCCTGGCCAGGCGGGCCTTGTTCTTGGGGATCGCACCGTGCAGCAGGAGGAATCCGACCCGACGGGGTTGGTGCGGATGAAACAGCATCCAGATGGCCACCGCGTTGGTGACTCCCCCGGAAACCGCACCCACCAGGACCGTGACGGTGCCGGATATCAGGGTCGGGATGTCCATTCCATGAGTATGGCGACCTCGGCTCCGGAACGGGAGCGGGGTGCCGGTCGAGCCTTGTTGCAGCCGTGAAAGTTCACTAGCCTTCGGGGCTCATGTTCGAAGATCTCTCCTCCAGACTCTCCGACACCCTCCGCCGGATCACCGGCAAGGGTGTGCTCAGCGAAGACGATGTCCGTGAGGGGCTTCGGGAGATCCGACGCATTCTGCTCGAGGCGGATGTCAGCTTCGATCTGACCCGTCAGTTCCTGGAACGGGTCCAGGAGCAGGCCGTCGGGACCGAGGTGCTCAAGTCGGTCCGTCCGGGGCAGCAGCTCGTCAAGCTGGTCTACGACGAGCTGGTCCGGATGTTGGGGGAGAAGCTGTCCCCGATCGCCCACGCCTCGGTCCCGCCCACCGTGATTCTGCTGGTCGGACTGCAAGGGTCGGGCAAGACGACCACTGCGGGCAAGCTGGCCAAGCGGCTGAAGCTGGAGCAGAAGGCGCCGTTCCTGGTGGCGGCCGACGTCTACCGGCCCGCCGCTGCGGATCAGCTGGTCACCCTCGCTCAACAGGTTGGGGTCGGGGTCCATGTCGAGCCGGGCCAGACCGACGTGGTCGCCTTGGTGCGCCGGGGGATCGAGGCGGCGGGCAAGGCCCGGGCCCGGACGGTGCTGGTGGACACGGCCGGCCGGCTCCAGATCGATCAGGAGATGATGGACGAGCTGAAGCGGCTCAAGGCGGCGGTGCGGCCCCACGAGATCCTGCTGGTGGCCGATGGGATGACCGGCCAGGATGCGGTCCGGATCGCGCAGGGATTTCATGAGGCGCTCGGGATCACCGGCGTGATTCTGACCAAGATGGATGGCGATGCCCGCGGCGGGGCCGCGCTCTCCATCTACGGGGTCACCCGGGCGCCGATCAAATACGTCGGGGTGGGGGAGAAGCTCGAGGCGCTCGAGCCGTTCCACCCTGAGCGGTTGGCCGGCCGGATCCTCCAGCAGGGCGACGTGCTGACCCTGGTCGAGAAGGCCCAGGCCACGGTGGATCAGGGCGAGGCCGAGAAGTTCGCCCGGAAGGCCACCTCCAAGAAGGGGCTCGACCTGCAGGATTTCCTGGCGGCCATGCGCCAGATGCAGAAGATGGGGCCGCTCAAGAGCGTGCTGGGGATGCTGCCCGGGGTGAGTCCGGCGATGCTCAAGACCGCCAAGGTCGACGACAAGCGGATCAAGCATGTCGAGGCGATCGTGCTGTCGATGACCCCCCGGGAGCGGGCCAACCCCGACCTCCTGAACGGGTCCCGCCGGGTCCGGATCGCCCGGGGCTCGGGCCGGACCGTCCAGGAGGTCAACCAGCTGCTGCACCAGTTCAAGCAGATGCAGAAGATGATGAAGGGGAAGGGCAAAGGGGGTCGCCCCGGGGGGATGCCCTTTGGCCAGTTCCCGGGCTGGTAGTGGGTCAGTTTGAGTTGGTACAACCACCGACCCCTGGCGATTGCTTATCTTTCCCGCATGGCGAAACCACCCAAACTCCGGTCGGACGCCAACGAACTGGCCTTCCGCGTCGTCCAAGGGGCGACAGGGCGGGCAGAGCAGCCCTTGCCACCCGGCGAGGGCGAGAAGCCCCTGAGGCGGTGAAGCGAGGCCGCAAAGGCGAGAAGGTGGGCGGCAGGGCGCGGGCGGAAAACCTGTCCCCGAAGCGACGTTCTGAGATCGCAAAGAAGGCCGCAAAGGCGCGCTGGAAGGGCCACGGGGAGCGCAAATGGGGGATGGCGTTCGGTCCGAGATATG
>CAYINH010000033.1:0-14097 GCA_964364615.1 uncultured Gemmatimonadaceae bacterium | reverse complement strand
GGGTCTTGGTGCCGCCACTGTTGGCGGCACTTCTCGTTTCCGGAGCGGTGAGTCGAATCCGCTGACCCGGCTTGATCAGCCCGGACTTGGACAGCTTGTTCCAGGCGATCAGATCGGCAATGGAGGCGTCATACCGGGAGGCGATGCTGGAGAGGGTCTCGCCGCTTCGGACCAGGTGTCTGGTGGCGGACCGGTTGGACGAGGACAACCCGCCGGAAGAGAACGACCCTGAGGCGCCTGACGCGGCCCCGGTCGGAATGATCAACTGCTGCCCGATCCGGATCAGGCTGCGCTTTCGCACCGCGGGGTTGGCGTCCCGCAGGTCCGACACCGACACCCTGTATTTCCTGGCAATCGCACCCAGTGTTTCACCGCTGCGGACCGGATGCTCCCGGTACCGGATCCGCTTGGACGCCGGCAGTCTGGCATACCCGGAGGCCACCCCGTCAGCGGTGCCGGCAGGAACCCGGATCACCGCCGAGGACCCCGGCGGCGTCACCATCCGGAGATAGTGCGGGTTGAGCTCCCGGATCGCCATCAGGCTGACCCCCGCCAGCTCGGCCACGATATCGAGGCCGGTCATGTCGGGAACCACCACCGAGTCGAGGGGGAAGGTCGGACCCGCCGGCAGCGGGAAAAACCCGTAACGACCCGGATCCCTCGCGATCAGCGAGGCCGCGATCAGCTTGGGAACGTAGTCCTTGGTCTCCGCCCGGAGATAGCGGGTATCAGCCAGGGCGAAGAAGTCCGCATCGCTCCAGCCCTCAACGACATCCTCCTCGCTCTCGGGCTCGGCTGCCCCATTCTGAGTGGCCACCGGAGTCACTCTCGAAAGGCCACGGGACACCGTGCCGGGGCCGCCGTTGTATGCCGCGGCGGCGAGGTAGATCGAACCAAACCGCTCCTTGAGGTAGACCAGGTAGCGGGCAGCCGCATCGGTCGATTGGACCGGGTCGCGCCGCTCATCCACCCAGCGGTCCACCCGGAGCCCCATCCACCGCCCGGTGGGCGCCATGAACTGCCACATCCCCACGGCGCGCGAGCGGCTCACCGCCACGTTCGAAAAGCCCGATTCGATGAGGCCAAGGTAGATCAGGTCCCCCGGCAGACCGGCGGCCTCGAACCGGGCCCGGGCCATCGGCTCGTAGACCGGGAGGCGGCCGAGCCAGACATTCATCCGCTCGCGACCCGGCCCCTGGAAGAAATCGAGGTAGTACTGGACCCGGTCGTGGGTGGCGTAGGTGATCAGATCCAGGGCGCCACCACTGGCGGCGAAGGGATCAAGGGAGACGTCGCTGGTCGCACCGGCGGCGGCCAGCTGCTCAAGCATCAGGGCATCTGCGGCGGAATCCGCCGCAGCGCTGATTTCTTCGAGTGAAGGAAGCTCGGCCGCAGGCTCCTGGGTGACTTCTGGCGCGATCGCCTCGGGGACTGCCGAGCGCTCGACGGGCCGGTCGGCCGGGACCGGGGCGACCGGCGAGGGATCGACGCCCCTGAAACCGCCACAGGCGGTGCCGAGCAGGAGGGCCGCTGTCAGAAGGGTCTGGCGAAGCTCCAAAACGTCTCCTCCGCAGGGGGAGTTGAATGGCGCCGGGTCTGAGGCTTGGGAGGAACGAATCCAAACCAAGGTAGGATGCGCGTCCCATCGGGGCAACCGGTGTGCCACCTTGGGCACTCATCACTGTGGGATGCGTGAATCCCGATCAGGGTCGCAGGTCCCGGAGGGCGCTGGTTTCCGCCATCCGCGAGGAAGCGGCCCTTTGCTCCTTCCAAACGCCAGAGCGACAGGTACTTGGAGTACGCCTGACGGTCGCCGTCCGGTCCGGGAATGGTGATCGTGGCTCGGCTGCCGGCCAGAGCCCCGACAGCGCGAGCACCAACCCGAACCGGATCACCGGCTGCCGGCAGGCCATGGGGCGCCGCATCCCTGTTCGCGGTAGCTGTCGCTCACATTGAGCACTCTCCATCCCTCCCCGAGGTTGACCAGATGAAAGGCGTCATACCCGCAGTGGTGAACCACGCCATCGATCAACACCTGGTACTCGGCCCACACGGTGGCCAGACCGCCGTCAATCCGGACGACCGGGTTCCGGATGACCTCTTCGACCACCTGGGTGCCGGGCCGGGTGACGGCCTCGACGAACTGCTCACCGGTCATCACCACGACCCGGGTGCCCCCCTCCGGGGTGGGCCGGGTCAGGGTGAACCGGGTGTCGGCGGCCATCAGGGCGCGAGCCCCGACGGCATCACGGGTCTTGAGCACCGCGAGCATGCCGTGGGTCACCGCCATCACCTCCGATTCGGCGCTCTGGGCGTGGGCGGGAACCAGAGCCAGGCTGGACAGGGCCAGGGCCGTGAGCAGCGGGCGACGCATGCGTCCTCCTGTGGGTGGGACTGATCCAAGATTGCTCAGGATGGTACCAAGAAAACGAGGCCGGGGTTTCCCCGGGGCCTCGCCGTCATGCCTGGGGCCGGTCCGACTATTTCCGGACCAGCGCGTGGAACCGGGCGTGAAGATCCTTGGTGATCGGCCCGGCCTTGCCGCCACCGATGGTCCGGCCATCCACCACCCGGATCGGGGCCAGTTCGCTGGCGGTCCCGGTCAGGAAGGCCTCGTCGGCGGTATAGACGTCGTACCGGTTGAGCAGCTCCTCGCGCATCTCCAGCCCGGCCTCGAGGGCCAGTTCCATGACCGCCTTCCGGGTGACACCCAGCAGGATGCCGGCGGAGGCCGGCGGGGTGCGCACGGTCCGGCCTTTGACGACGAAGAGATTCTGTCCCGAGCCCTCGCAGACCCAGCCGGCGGTATCGAGCATCAGCACCTCATCGGCGCCGGCCACGGTACCCTCCATCTTGGCCATCACGTGGGCCAGATAGTTGAGCGATTTGACCCGGGGCGACAGCGCTTCGCGGTGCGGAATCGGAGTGCCGGCGGTGACCAGTGAGAGCCCCTGCTCGTATCGTTGGGGGGCCCAGACCATGATGGTGTCCACGATGACGATGGTGGTGGCCCTGGGACACTTCCGGGCGTCGATGCCCAGATCCCCGATCCCGCGAGTGATGATCGGCCGGATGTAGGCGTCATCCAGCCCCGACTTGGCCACGGCCTGTTCGATGACCTTGCCCAGCTCGGCCTTGGGATAGGGAATCTCCAGGGCGATGGCCTTGGCCGAGTCGTACAGCCGATCCAGGTGCTCGCCGAGCCGGAAGATCTTCCCGCCATAGGCCCGGATGCCCTCGAAGATGCCGTCGCCATAGAGCAGGCCGTGGTCATAGACCGAGATCTTGCCGGTGCTCTTGTCGTGCCATTCGCCATCGATCCAGATCGTTGCCATCATCACTCCTCGATACCAGGCGAACAGGGTCCGGCAGCGCCGGGGGGCGGGGCAAAATCTAACCCGACAGACCGGATCAGGGCACCCGGGCACGGGGAGTCGGTAGTGGGTCATTGACCCACTACTGAGGGTCCAACCGGGTAACTATCGGCCGCCGGGTGGCGAACATGAGTGGCGGAGGAAGGAAGTGAGGGCGCTGGGACTCGAACCCAGAACCTACGGATTAAAAGTCCGTTGCTCTACCATTGAGCTACGCCCCCGGGTGGCCGGAGCCGCCCGCCCCAAAAGTGGGTGGGACGGGAGCGCGGCACAAGCAGGGACCCGGCCGGGATCAGCGACCGCCCGAGGGACGCCGGATCTCCCCGGTGTGCCACGCGGCGTCGGAACTCTCGACCTCGCCGTCGCTCGCCAGTCCGGCCGCGACGGATGGCATGGGGAGGATGGCCCGGCCCACCAGCAGCCCGGCCACCGCCGCCAGCGCCGTCGAGACGAGTACTCCGAGTTTGGCCACCGCCAGCAGTTCGGGCGAGGCAAAGGCCAGTTCCGCGATGAAGATCGCCATCGTGAAGCCGATCCCCGCCACCAGTCCCACGACCGCCAGCCCACCCCACGAGACCCCGACCGGCAGGGTGCAGAGCTTGAGTCGGACCGCGCGCCAGCTCACCAGCAGCACCCCCAGTGGCTTCCCGAGAAAAAGGCCCAGGGACACCCCACTGAAGACGCCGAAGCGACCTGGCTGGTCGAATCCGATTCCCCCCAGCGGCACCCCGGCATTGGCCAGGGCAAAGAGCGGCATGATCCCGTACGCCACCCAGGGATGCATGGCGTGCTCCGGCCTCATGGCGTGCGATATCGCCTCGCGTTTGGCAAGGGCCAGCTCCTCGAGCGGCTCCCGCAGATCGTAATCCGGGGCCTGTGCCGCCACTCGATCCTGGAAGTCGGCCACCACCTTGCGCACCATGGCGAGAAACCCGGCGCCACCAACCCAGGATTCGGCCGGGACCGCGAGCCCGACGATGACCCCGGCCAGGGTGGGGTGAATCCCCGCGATGTGAAGTCCCGACCAGATCAGCGCGAGCGGGATCGCCAACCAGCCAAGGGCGGGGCGGACCCCGATTCGGACGAGGGCGTACAGCGCCAGGAGGCCGAACCCGGCGATCAGAAACCCGGCGGGGTTGAGGCTGACGGTGTAGAAGACGGCGATGACCAGGATGGCACCGATGTCATCGATGATCGCGAGCGCCAGCAGCAGCACGCGCAGCGAGGGCGACACCCGCTTGCCGAGCAGGGTCAGGATTCCCACCGCGAAGGCGATATCGGTCGCCATCGGAACACCCCAGCCCTGGCGAAACGGCTCGCCGGGGTTGAGGAGGCAGTACACCAGGGCGGGCACCAGCATCCCACCCAGGGCGGCGGCGATCGGGAGTGCGGCGCGTTGCCAACCGGCCAGCGCCCCCTGGACGATCTCCCGCTTGACCTCGAGGCCGACCACCAGGAAGAAAACGGTCATCAGCCCGTCGTTGATCCAGAAGTGGAGATCCCGGACAAAGCTCCAGCTCCCGAGGGTCAAGCCGATCGGGATGTGCCAGAGGGCCTCCCAGGAGCGAGCAAACGGACTGTTGGCCCAGACGACAGCGACCGTGGCGGCCACCAGCAGCACGATGCCGCCGGCGGCTTCGATGTGGAGGAACTCCTCGATCGGACGGCGCACGGCCTGGGCGAACTGGTGGGCCGAGCGTCCGGCGCCGGGCGGCAGGGTTGGATGGGGATTGGAATCGGTCTCGGTCATCGTGGAAGCAAGTTACCGGGGGGGCCGGTGAGGATGCCACATGACAAAGCGCCCGATCGGAGTCGGATCGGGCGTCCATCAGCGAACGGCGGCAGCTACTTCCCACCGGGCCAGTTGGTGTCGATCAGGGTGAGAGTGATGTTGATCTGGGGACGACTGTTATTGCCGCCAAAGAGGTCGGGGTCGTTGGTGCGCCAGTTGGCGTTGACCGCCCGGAGCGCCACGCCCCGCCCGACGAGCTGCCCAGCCGGCTGCTCCGGTCCCCAATCCCAGTTGCCACCCCCTCGCCAGGTCTGGGCCACTTCGCCGTACTTCCTCACCAGGGCCTGCCGGAGAAAGTCCTGATCGACCCACGGGAAGACCCGCTCGATCCTGATCATCCGCACTGTCTCACTGGCGTCGAGCCAGGCGGTGATACAGGTGGAGCCGGGACGCCCATTGTTGCGGCGCCCGGTAATGACCAGGCAGCCCATCGAGTTGACATCGAGCGTGGCGACCGTTCCAGGGGGGGCGCCCTCGCTGACCCCGCCGCGAACGACCTCGCCATAGAGCCGGGTAAGGGTCGCCTCCAGGTCAGCCCCCGGGCCGCCCACCCGGAGTCCCGCTACGTCCGCCAGCGCGGGATCGAAGGTCGGAGTCGCACCGGTGGCCGCCACCGCGGAGTGGGCCGTCAGGGTCGGGGTCCAGACTACCTGATCGTTCGCGTCCAGCAATCGAGCCGACACGAGTTCAGCCCGAATCACCCGGTCGCCCGAGACTGCCCCCGCGGGGTCGCCCGCACCGATGACCCTGAATCGCAGGTCGTTCGTCACCCGGCGCCCCATCCGGTTCAGCCGCTCGTCAAACACCCGAGCCTCTTCCTTCGGCATCGGGATGTAGCGCCCGCTCTCGGCGTTGGCGAACACCACCGAGTACTGCTGCCCGAAGGCCTCCACGGTCACGTAGTACCCTGCCTGATACAGCGTGATCGCGAACCGGCCCTGCTGGTGGTCGTACTGGGAGATGTTGTCATTGACCTGAAGGGTGAACTCGCGGCTGGGATCGGCGGCGTCCAGCAGGCTGTTCAGGCGAGCCTCTTCCGCCGCGATGACCTCAGGCCGGTCGAACTGACTCGCCCGACGGACCGCTTCGCTCCGCTCGGCCGTCCCCCGGGTGTCGAGCGGCACCTTGGCGAGCTTGTGCCAGACCAGGACGATGGCCTCATCCTGATCACCCTGGTCCTGGAAGGCCGGAGCGCCCGCGGTCAGGAGCACGGCGCCAAGCAGTACGGTGGCAACTCTCATCTGCCCCCCCGATCGGGTTGCTTCCGCATGGTGATCGATTCCCCGGTCGAGAACTTGAGCTGGAATCCGTCGCCCTCCTTGATGAGCTGGGCGGTGAGACCATTCCCCAGTTGCAGAGCCTTGGTTCCGTCCGCCTGGGGTTCGAGGTCGTGCCGGGTCTGACCGGCATAGACTCGATCACCATCCCGGACCAGGACGTGAAGCCCGTTCAGGTACGCCAGCACATCGGCCGACACGGTGGCGCGGTCATCGGGGGTGGCGATCTCGAGGACCTCGCCGGCACTGCGCGGGGTCTTGGCGGCCGCCGGGCCCGTCACCTCCGCCGCCGCACGCCGTCGCCAGGACGGCCAGGGCCGGGAGGAAGAGGGCGCCGCGACGATCGGGTCGGTTCATCCGGGGCTCCAGGGTGAGTTGGTTCACCCGGCATTGCGGACGAATCGCCCAGAAACCGTCAGCCTGAACGGTTTGCGCCGTTCCTCGGACGGCGGCATACTGCGGTCGCCCCCACCCGCGCCTGGAGCAGCATGACGGTCAGGTTCCACCGCTACGTCGCCATCGGGGACAGTTCCACCGAAGGCATGGACGACCCGGACGATCGAGGTGGCTATCGCGGCTGGGCCAACCGGCTCGCCGAGCGCATCGCCGCCATCCAGAGCTCTCTCCTGTACGCCAACCTGGGGGTCCGGGGCCGACGGACTCGGCAGATCCGGGAGCAGCAGCTGGAGCCGGCCCTGGCAATGAAGCCGGATCTGGTCACCCTCTTCTCCGGAACCAACGACGTGGTCCGCCGGCACTTCGACCCGGAGGGGTTCCGGAAGGATCTCGAGGCGATCCAGCTGGCGCTGGTAGCGTCAGGCGCCACGGTCATCGGGTTCACCCTGCCGGACCTGACCCCCGTCATGCCGCTGGGCCGACTCATCCGCGGCAATGTCGCGGCCCTCAACGACCAGATCCGGGCCGCTTCGACGGCCTCGGGCGCCATCTGCGTGGACATGGCCAGCCACCCGGTGGGCTCCGATCCTCGGCTCTGGAGCGGCGACCGGCTGCACGCGAATGCCCTGGGCCATGCCCGGATCGCGGCGGCGCTGGCCCATGGACTCGGACTGCCCGGCAGTGACGACAGCTGGAGCCACCCCCTTCCCCCGCTGCCGGCGGTCGGTCTCCTGGAGCCTGTTCAGGCCGAGCTGCGCTGGGTGACCGGACACCTGCTGCCCTGGGTCTGGCGCCACGCCCACGGACGATCCTCGGGCGACGGGCGAGGGCCCAAACGTCCAGAGCTGCGGCCGGTGGAAGTGTGAGGCGATGAAGGTCCACCTGATCGACGGCACCTACGAACTGTTCCGGCACTTCTTCGGGATGCCGGAGGCGAGCGACGCCGAGGGACGCGAGGTCGGCGCCATCATCGGGGTCCTGAGTTCGGTGCTCGGCATGCTGGAGGCTGGAGCGACCCACATCGCCGTGGCCACCGATCACGTCGTCGAGTCGTTTCGGAATGAGCTGTGGCGCGGGTACAAGACCGGTGAGGGGATCGATCCCCGGCTCTTTGCCCAGTTCCATCCGCTGGAGGACGCGCTGCGGGCGATGGGCGTGGTGGTCTGGCCGATGGTTGAATTGGAGGCCGATGACGGACTCGCCTCGGGGGCCTGGCTTGCCGACCAGGATGCGAGGGTCGAGCAGGTCCTGGTCTGTACCCCGGACAAGGACCTGAGTCAGTCGGTCCGAGGGAACCGGGTGGTCCAGTTCGACCGGCGGAAGCGGGAGGTCAGGGATGAGGCCGGGGTGATCGAGAAATTCGGAGTCCCGCCGCGGTCGATCCCGGACTATCTGGCCCTGGTCGGTGATTCGGCGGATGGCTATCCCGGGATCAAGGGCTGGGGGGCCAAGTCGGCGGGAGCGGTCCTGGCGAGGCATCGGCACCTCGAGGCGATCCCGACCAGCTCGGCCGAGTGGGAGGTCGCCGTCAGAGGCGCGGAGCGGCTGTCGGCGATGCTGGAAGCGCACCGGCAGGATGCGGTGCTGTTCCGGACCCTGGCGACTCTCCGGACCGACGCCATGCTCTTCCGCAAGGTCGATGAACTCCGCTGGCTGGGCCCCTCGCCGGCGTTCGAACTGGTGGCGGGGCGGTTGCGGGCTCAGGGCCTGTGGGACCGGGCCGGGCGCTGCGCTCAGCGCACCCGAATTCGAGCTCGACTGCACGCTGGAGTGGTGTTCGGCTCCCAATGGCAGCAGAATACAGGTGATGCCCCGTCTCTCCCGGTCGTACCGCCGAATCCTCCTCCTCCTGCTGGCGCTGCCAGTCATCCTCTACCTCCTGGCGCTCCTCTACCAGGCGGGCATGTTCTACCTCGAGGGAAAGCCCCGGACCATCCTGGAGAGCCTCGAGTGGGCCAGTGAGACCCTGACCACCACCGGGTACGGCCGCGACAGCGGGTGGCTGCACCCGCTGATGCAGTTCTTCGTCATCCTCGTCCAACTGGCCGGGGTCTTCCTGGTCTTCGTCGCCTTCCAGCTGTTCATGGTCCCCTTCTTCGAAGAGCGGTTCGAGCAGCGGATCCCCACCCGGCTGCCCGCCCTCAAGGACCACGTGCTGATCTATCGGTACGGCCCCACGGTGATCTCGCTCCTCGGGGAGCTGGACCGGGCCAAGGTGCCGGTGATGATCCTTGAGGAGGACGAGCCCACCGCACGGCGCCTCAGGGAGCGGGGCCGCAAGGTCGTGCTGGGCAACCTGGAGGAGGAGGACCCTGACCTCTCCAACCTCGAGGGGGCTCGCGGACTGGTCCTCAACGGGGACGATAACCACAACGCCGCCATGACTCTCTCGGCCCGGTATCACGGGTTCAAGGGTCCGATTGTAGCGCTGGTGGACGACCCGCAGCGGCGCCCCCCGATGCAGCGGGCCGGGGCCACCGCCGTCTTTACCCCCGACCACCTGCTCGCCGCGGCCCTGGCCGCCCGCGCCAGTGCCCGGATCAGTCCCCGGGTCGGGGGCGTGCAGCATCTCGGTCACCACCTCGAGGTGGCCGAGCTCCGTCTCCGAGCGGACAGTCCGCTGGTGGGCCGGACGATCGCCGAGGCCGGTCTGCGCCGCCAGACCGGGGCGACCATCATCGGGATCTGGAACGAGGGCGAACTGGTCCGGCAACCGCCCATCACCACTCGGCTCACAGCGGGCCAGATCATCGTGGTCGTCGGCAGCCACGAGGCGATCGGCCGGCTGGGCAAGCTGGCCTCCGCCGCGCCCCGCCGCGGGGCGTTCCTGGTCGTCGGACAGGGCAGCGTGGGAGAGAAGGTCGCGGAGCTCCTCCGGGACGCCGGGGAAGAGGTCCGGGTCCTCGACCGCCAGCCGGGCCCCGGGGTTGACCTGGTGGGCGACCCGCTCAACCTGAAGGTGTTGAACCAGGCCGCTGCCCCGGACGCCCAGGCGATCATCCTGGCGCTGGAGACCGATAGCGCTACCATCTTCACCTCCGCGGTCATCCGGGGGCTGGCGCCTGACGTGGTCATCCTGGCCGCGACCAGCAGGGTCGAGAACGCCTCCCGGATTCACCGGGCCGGGGCCGACTTCGCCCTGTCGGTGAGCCAGGTCGCCGGACAGCTGCTGACCTACCATCTGCTGGGGCAGGAATCGTTCTCGCTGGAGGCGGCGATCAAGCTGGTGGCCACCTCGGGCGAGAACCTGGCGGGCCGGCCACTCGACACCTTCCGGCTCCGGGAGCGGACCGGCTGCTCAGTGGTCGCGGTGGAGCGGGGCGATATGGTGATCGTCGAGTTCGAAGCGGGGTTCGAGGTGCTGCCTGAGGACACCGTCTACGTCAGCGGCACCAACGAAGCGGTGGACACCTACTTCAAGGGGTTCCCCAACACCCGGGCCTGGCCCGCCGTGCGGCCCGGCAGTCTGCCGGAGTAGCCGCCGCTCGGGGGTCGCAGGGCTCCCTAAAACGGGGTTTCGGAGCCATCTTGGAATGATCCCCACATTGGAGCTCCGGTGACCGACCCCCTGCCCCGAATTGCCGAGGCATTACGGGACCGCTACCGGGTCGAGCGTGAGCTTGGCCAGGGCGGGATGGCGACGGTCTACCTGGCCCACGATCTCCGGCACAACCGGAAGGTGGCCCTCAAGGTCCTCAAGGCCGAACTGGCCGCGATGATCGGGGCCGAGCGGTTCCTCCAGGAGATCGAGGTCACCGCCAACCTGCAGCACCCCCATATCCTGCCGCTGTTCGATTCCGGTGTGGCCCAGGCGGTCGACGGCGAGGCCACCCGGTTCCTGTATTACGTGATGCCGTTCGTCGAGGGGGACACTCTTCGCGACAAGCTGGACCGCGAGAAGCAGCTCAGCGTCAAGGACGCGGTCGAGTTGATCCGCAGTGTGGCGGCCGCGGTGGATTATGCCCACCGGCAGGGGGTCATCCACCGGGACATCAAACCGGAAAACGTCCTGATCCACGACGGCCAGGCGATGGTGGCCGACTTCGGAATCGCCCTGGCGGTCCGCGAAGCTGGCGGCACCAGGCTCACGGGCACCGGGCTCTCGGTGGGCACCCCGTCGTACATGAGCCCCGAGCAGGCGATGGGCGACCGGGAGCTCGATGCCCGGAGCGACATCTATTCGCTCGGCGCCATGCTGTACGAGATGCTGGCCGGTGACCCGCCGTTTGTCGGGAGCACCGCCCAGGCAATCGTGGCCAAGATCCTGACCGAGGCCGCCCCGCTGGTGACCAAGGCCCGGGGGGCGGTGCCGGCCAACGTGGCCGCCGCCATCCATCAGGCGCTGGAGCGGCTCCCAGCCGACCGATTTGCCAGCGCGGCGGACTTCGCCGAGGCCCTGACCAACCCATCGTTCACGACGATGGCCGCAGGTGGAGTGGCGAGCGCCGCCGCGCGCCGGTCGCTCTGGAACCCGCTGAGCCTGGCAGCCACCGCGGTTGCGGCGGCTGCCATCCTGGCCCTCGTCTGGCTCGGATTCCGGCCCGAACCGGAAGCGCCGATCCGACGGCTGAGCCTGTCGCTTCCGGCCACGGAGCTGCTGAGCACCGTGGGCATCAACCGGCTCGCCCTGGCGCCGGACGGCTCCGGGTTCGTCTACGCCGGCATGGATGCGACCGGGGCCGCCCGGCTCATGCTCCGGCCCTTCGGGCAGCTGAGGGCCACGCCCCTGGCCGGCACCGAGGGAGGGACCTCGCCGAGCTTCTCCCCAGATGGAACCCGGATCGCGTTCCAGGGGGCCGGCCCATTCGCCGTCAGGGTCGTGGCCATCAACGGGGCGCCGGCGATCACCCTTGAGGAGCGTGGCGTCACCGGCGGCGGGGTGGCCTGGAGCTCCGACGACTGGATCTACTTCGATGCCGGGGGCAGCCTGGACCGGATCCGGGGAGGCGGCGGCAGTCGTGAAGTCGTCGTCGCCCTCGATTCGGTGGCCGGGGAGGTGGGCTTCGCCTGGCCTGAACCGCTCCCCAGCGGGAACGGCCTCATCTATCGATCGCGACGGGCCGGAGAAACCACCCAGAGCTACGTCATCAAGGCGGTGGATTTCCGGACCGGTGGGTCCAAGACCCTGGTCCCCGGGCTGATTGCCCGCTACGCGCCCACCGGGCACCTGCTCTACGTCACGGCCGACGGAGTGTTGCTCGCGGCGCCGTTCGACCAGGACCGGATGGAATTCACCGGGCCGCCGACTCCACTGGTCGAGGGACTCGGGGTGGCTGGGTTCGGCGGGGTGGACCTTGCTCTCGCTCCGACGGGCGATCTGCTGTACGTCAGTGCCAACACCCGGGGTGGAGAACGGCCCTCGTGGGTCGGGCGGGACGGAACCGCACAACTGGTCGACCCGGATTGGGACATCGGATTTGAGACCCTTCTCGATTGGGCCCTCTCGCCCGACGGCCGTCGGCTGGCCCTCACGATCGGTTCCGGCAGGGCCCCGGGGAGCCCGAGTGACCTCTGGGTGAAGGAGCTGGACAACGGCCCCGTCTCCAAACTCACCTTCGACGGGATCAACTTCGCTCCCGCATGGACCCCCGATGGCCGGTCGATCATCTACGCCTCGGCAGAGACCACGGATCCGAGCATGGTACCCCAGCTGTTCCGGATCGGCGCCGACGGCACCGGGGCGCCGGAGCCGTTGCTGACCGACCCCCGCGGGGCCAACGAGGTGACGGTATCGAACCGGGATGGCTGGGTGGTGTTCGGCACCAGGTTCGCGCGGACCGGCGGAGGAGACCTGCTGGCCTTCCGCCCCGGGATCGACACCGCGGTGACTCCTCTGCTCCAGAGCCCTGCCAATGAGGGCACGCCGGCGCTGTCCCCGGACGGCCGCTGGCTGGCGTACCGCTCGAACGAATCGGGACGGGTTGAGGTGTACATCCGACCGTTCCCTGAGGTGATGCGGGGCAAGTGGCAGGTCTCGGTCGACGGGGGCTTCTGGCCCCGGTGGTCGCACAGCGGTGCCGAGCTGTTCTACGCAAATACTTCCGGCGGGTTCATGGTGGCGGAGATCCGCACCAGTCCGACCTTGTCGGTGGGGCGCCGTCAGGTACTGCACCCGTCGGGCACCGTTCCGTTCTTCGAAGTCGGGCCCGACGATCAGCGGTTCTTCCGGCTCTGGGCCTCCGCAGGCAGCGACTCGTCAAGTACCGAGCTGGTGCTGATCCAGAATTTTCTGGCCACCCTGCGGGCCCGCAAGTGACGCATTCCTCCCGTCTCGCCGCGGCCCTCGCGGACCGCTGCCGCCACAAGCGCGGCCTGGCAACTTGACTTAGTCCGCGTCCTTAGCTAGGCTTTAACAATGAAACACCCTGCCTCACGGACCTACAACGTGCACGAGGCCAAGACCAATCTCTCGAAGCTGCTCGAGCTGACGGCCGATGGCGAGGAGGTCATCATCGCCAGGGCGGGAGTCCCGGTCGCCCGACTGGTGCCCGTCATCGCCCCCACGGCCGAACGAACGCTCGGCAGTGAGAAGGGAACCCTGCTGATTGCCGACGATTTCGACGCGCCGCTTCCGCCGGATCTCCTCGAGTCATTCGAGTGATGCGAATCCTGCTGGACACGCAGGTCTGGCTCTGGATGCTGGCGGCGCCGGACCGGCTGTCGGAGGACAGCCGGACACTCCTCATCGCGGCGGAGAACGAACTGCTGTTCTCCGCGGCGAGTGCCTGGGAGATTGCGATCAAGCACGGACTCGGCAAACTCCGGCTCCCTGGATCCCCCGCGAAGTACATTCCGCGCATGATGGTCCACACCAGCGTGACCCCGCTGCCGATCCATCATCGGCATGCGCTCCACGTCGCGTCGCTCCCCGAGTACCACCGGGATCCCTTCGACAGGCTCCTGGTCGCCCAGGCCCAGCTTGAAGGCGTCCCGATCATCAGTGCCGATCGGCATTTCCGCGAATACGACGTTGAAGTGATTCCTGCGTGACCGCCCCCGCTCGCCTCGCCGCCGCCCTGGCCGACCGCTACCGGATCGAGCGCGAGCTCGGTCAGGGGGGCATGGCCACGGTCTACCTGGCCCACGACATCAAGCACGACCGCCAGGTCGCTCTCAAGGTCCTCAAGCCCGAGCTGGCCGCCGTGCTCGGCGCCGAGCGGTTCGTGATCGAGATCAAGACCACCGCCGCCTTGCAGCATCCCCACATCCTGCCGCTGTTCGACTCCGGCACCGCCGACGGGTTCCTGTTCTACGTCAT
>CAYINH010000032.1:0-14214 GCA_964364615.1 uncultured Gemmatimonadaceae bacterium | reverse complement strand
CTGCACCAATATCCGAATCCCCGTCAGCCATATCCAGAGGGCCGCCACCGCGGCCGCCCCGAACGACCAGCCATCCTTCACCCAGCGCCGGACCCCGCCGGCCCGCGCCCCGCCTGTCCTGCTTTAAGTCACTCGTTCGTTTCCAGCACACAGACGAGTTACCGATCCGACCGGCAAGAGGCCGGCGGGTCTCGACATAGCAGGCTTGTATGAAGTGGACCATCCACAGAGCGGTTCGTCGTCTTTCCCTGGCCCTGGCGGTCCTGGGGGCGTTGAGCGCGGGGCGGGCCTACGGCCAGACCCCTGGCCAACCGCCTGATTCGCTCCAGCGGCGCCTGCGGGACATCGCCGCCCGAATCGATTCCCTCGAGGCAGGGAGTTGCCCCGCCCCAGCCGAACTGGCCCCGCTCGCGGAGCCGGCAATGACCGGCGTCGCGAGCGCCGACTCGCTCGCGCTCACGCTCTGGCGACTGGAGAACCGGGTCCGCCGACTGGCCGCCGCCCGGTGCGCCCCGGCCCCAGGGGGTCAACCCACCAGACCTGATTCGGTGGTGGACGAGCTCGCCGCCCTGCGGGCGGCTGCGGTCGAGGCGGTCGGCGCGGAGGCCGACACCGCCGCCGGCCCGGTCCAGTTCGTGGGCAAACAGCGCAGTGGCAACGCCCTCAATCCGGAAATCAGCGGCACCGGTGACATCCGGCTCGTCGCTCGGTCCCCGGGGCCCCAGAAGGACAACGCCGTGGTGGGCGAGTACGAACTGGCGTTCCAGAGCACCCTCGACCCCTACTCCAACACCAAGATCTTCCTGGGCATCTCGGAGGAGGAGGTCGGGGTGGAGGAGGGGTACATCTACTGGACCGGGCTCCCCGGCAAGGTGCGGCTCGACCTCGGCAAGTTCCGTCAGCAGGTTGGCGACCTGAACCGGTGGCACCAGCACGCGCTGCCCCAGAGCGACTACCCCCTGGTCTACCAGCGCTACTTCGGGGAGGAGGGCCTCACGGGGGTGGGACTTTCACTGTATTCGGCCCTGCCGATCTCGCTGGCCGGTGGCACTCACGAACTCTGGCTCCAGGGGACCAGCGCCTCCAGTGAGCCCCTGTTCGAGAACAGCCGCCAACCTGCCCTGCTGGGCCGACTCCTCAACTTCTGGCAGCTGAACCGCAGCAGCTACATGCAGCTTGGTTTCACAGGGTTGGGCGGGAACAGCTCGGAAGCGCGCCTGAAGAGCCGGGTGATGAGTGCGGATTTTCGGGTGACCTGGCGTCCCCCCAACGCCGGGAACCGCCGGGACCTGACCCTCCGCGCCGAGGCGTACCGGTTCCATGCAACGGAGGCTGGAGCGGTGACGAACCGGTACGGCGCCTTCGCGGAAATGCGCTACCGGGCCAGTCAGCGGTGGTCGCTTGGCACCCGGTATGACTGGGTCGAGGCCCCGCGGGGACCGTTTGCCCGAGAGTGGCAGATCGTGCCATCGCTCACCTGGACCCAGAGTGAGTTCGTCTACCTCCGACTCGAGGGACGCCACGGCTTGCTCGAGGGCGCCAAGAGAAGCCAGCTCCTGGTCCAGGTGGTCTGGGCCATGGGACCCCATAAACACGAAGCGTACTGACGATCGGTCGCGCCCCGCGCTGACGATCGCCCCAAGGAGATACCCATGCTGTTGCTGTTGCACACCCTGTTCATCCTGCACGCCGGGCCTCCGGCGGGGCAGGTCAAGGTGGTCACCACGCTCACCACCTACGGCGCCATTGCCCGGGAAGTGGTGGGGGATCGGGGGACCGTCACCTCGATCGCTCAGGGCGACGAGGACCCTCATTTCGTGCAGCCAAAGCCGAGCTTCGTGTCGATTCTCCGGGACGCGGATGTCTTCGTGACCACCGGCCTTGACCTGGAACTCTGGGTGCCCGCCCTGCTCGACCGGGCCAATAACCGAAAGGTCTCCGAGGGGGGCCCGGGGTATGTCACCGCCTACACCGGGATCACCATGTTGGAGGTTCCCGTCTCGGTGAGCCGCTCGGAGGGGGATATCCACGTCGCGGGGAACCCCCACCTGCACTCCGACCCGCTCAGCGCCATCATCATCTCCCGGAACATTCTGACCGGACTCCAGCGGGTGGCCCCGGGGGACGCCAGCTACTTCGCGGCGCACCAGCAGGACTTCGAGAAGCGGGTGCTGGAGGCGCTGATGGGGCCGGAACTCGTCAGGATCCTCACCCCGGTTGCCGCCTTCAATCTGTTGAAGACCGAACAGCTGGCCTCGTTCCTGGCCAGGACCGCCTACCAGGGCGCGCCGCTGGCCACCCGAATGGGGGGGTGGCTGAAACAGGCCGAACCTCTCCGCGGCAAGGAGATGATCTGCTACCACAAGGAGTGGGCCTACTTCACCTACCGCTTCGGGATCACCTGCGTGGCATTCATCGAGGCCAAACCGGGGATTCCGCCTTCGCCGCGCCATGTACTCGAGGTCATCGACCTGATGAAGGAGCGGAAGATCCTGGTGCTCTTCTCGGCCAACTACTACCCAAAGAATCAGGTGGACCAGGTGGCGGCGCGGACCGGCGCCAAGGCCGTGATCGTCCCGGAAAACACTCAGGGCGCCATCGGGGTGGAAACCTATTTCGACCTCGTCAACACCTGGCTTCGCGAATTGACTGCGATCTACAAGTAAGGACTCACCATGCTCGAGTTGATGCTTCCGCCGCTGGTCGCCTGCATGGTCATCGTGGCCATGCATTCGTATCTCGGCCTCCACGTCATCGCCCGCGAGGTGATCTTCGTGGACCTGGCGCTGGCCCAGATGGCCGCCCTCGGCTCCACCGTCGGGATCCTGGCGGGGGTGCACCCGGAGTCGCCCTGGTCACTGGCCTACGCCCTCGCGTTCACCACCGTCGGCGCCGCGGTCTTCGCGATGACCCGGACCCACGGGTCCGAGCATGCCCGGGTCCCGCACGAGGCCATCATCGGGATCGTCTTCGTGGTGGCGTCCGCCGCGGGAATCCTGGTCGCCAATCAGACCCCGCGGGGTGGTGACGCGATCAAGGACGTGCTGGTGGGGAGCCTGCTCTGGGTGACCTGGCCGGTGATCGGCCGGATGGCGGTGGTCTATCTCCTGATCGGGATCTTCCACTACCTGTTGCGCCACCGGTTCCTGACCATCTCCTTCAAGCCCGACCAGGCCGACGCCAATGGCTGGCGTATCCGGTGGTGGGATTTCTGGTTCTATCTGTCGTTCGGGCTGGTGATCACCTTCTCGGTACCGGTCACAGGGGTGCTGCTGGTGTTTTCGTTCCTGGTGGTGCCGGCGGCGATCGCCTTCCTCTTCACCGAGAACCTCCGCCGGTTGCCGATCATCGCCTGGGCGACCGGCCTCTTTGCCTCGGCGAGTGGCATCGCGCTGTCGTTCCAATACGACCTGCCCACCGGCCCGCTGATCGTGGTGATGTTCGGGCTGCTGCTCCTCGTGGCGTTCGTGGTCAAGAGTGTCTTCCAGCCCCGGAGCACCTGACCGCGAGGGGGCGATCCTTCTCGGCGGCTGGAGGTCGTGGGCCTGCCGGTCATCGGGACGAACCGCACCGGCAGGGTGCGGAGAGTCTCCATGCCCGTGGCCGTGCGGCGGAGAATTCGCAGTTCCTGGATATCGATACCCACCGGGATCGCCATCAGGCCCCCGATCCTGAGCTGGTCCACCAGGACGCGGGGCACCTCGTCGGGTGCGGCCGTTACCATGATCCGGTCAAACGGGGCGTGTTCCGGCCACCCGTAGTAGCCGTTCCCGGTCCGCACCTCCACGTTCCGATAGCCCAGATCCTGCAGGGTCGCGCGGGCGCGGTCCGCCAGGGGCGGCACGATCTCGATCGTGTAGACCATCTTGGCCAGGAGGCTGAGCACCGCCGCCTGGTAGCCCGAGCCGGTGCCGACCTCGAGCACCGCGTGGCCCGGCTGCACCTCGAGGGCCTCGGTCATGAACGCCACGATGTAGGGCTGGGAGATGGTCTGGCCATGGCCGATCGGGAGGGGAAAGTCGCCGTAGGCATCGGCCCGCCGGACTTCGGGGACGAACCGGTGCCGCGGAACCTGGCGCATCGCCTTGAGGACCCGCTCGCTGCGGATGTCGCGGGCTGCGAGCTGCCGATCCACCATGCGGCTGCGTTCGGCGTCCCAATCGGGCGCCGCGCGCTCCGCGCCCGCGCCATTGCCGGCGCAGCCAACGACGGTGAGAACGAGGAGGCGGAAGGCGGGGTGGCCGCAGGCGGTCATCCCACTCGTGCAGGTCGGCCGGATGGACCGGGTCGCGTTGATCAGCGAGCGCCGAGCACTTTCGCCGCCTTCGCGTAGTCCCTGGGCCGGACCCAGAGCAGCATCCCGTACCGGCCGCGGCCGGCCGTCACCGCGTCGGCTGCGGTGACATTCACCCCCGCGTTGGCCAGCTTGCTGAGGTGCCGATGCACGGCGCCAACCCGGTCCTCGCCCTGCACCACGAAGCACCGCTTGATCGCGCTGGTCTTCCACCCCTTCCGTTGGGCCACCCGGCGCACCCCGGCCATGTCGTCGGCCACCAGGTCGAGCTGGGCCTTCCCGCCCCCGGAGGGGAAACCGGAGTAGGCGAGCAGGTTGACGCCGGCCTCGGCGAGCGCGGCGAGCACCTGGGCGCCTCGTCCGGCACGGTGGGGGACGCTGACGTAGCAATAGCGGGTCTTGCGAACGCGATCAGCCATGGGAATCTCCCGGGACGAGGGATAGAGAGAGCATACCACGTTTCAAGGTGGCGTCAATCGGCACGATCTGGCGGACCTGCGTGGTCGGAGTAGCTTGTAACTGAGTCCCACCGGGAGGTCGTCATGCTGGAACAGGAGATCGGGGTCGTCACCCACTACTTCGACCACCCCCACGTCGCGGTGGTCCGTGTCGCCGCAGGCGAAATCAAGCTGGGAGACACCCTGCACTTCCGCGGCCACACCACCGAGTTCGCCGAGCCGGTAGACTCGATGGAGATGGACCACGGGCCGGTGGAGCGGGCCGGGGCCGGCGAGGAAGTGGCGATCAGGGTGGTCGGGCGGACCCGGAAGCACGACAAGGTATTCCTGGTCACACCTGACTGAGTCCCTCGGGTGCTTGGCATCCCCGCCGACACCAGATCGAGCGCGGGGTGCGGTACCGGTCCGGGAAGTCAGTCTGGGGTCGCGCTGCGCTCCGGCGGGGCAGACAGTCGCCAGCCGGGAAGGTCGGTGAGCCAGGCAAACGGCTTGAACTCCGTCGGTGGGGCGAGCCGCCGGTGCACCACCGCCGCGTTGCCGGGCGAGTAGAGCCAGATCGCGGGCACGTCCTGATTCAAGATCGCAAGCGCCTCCCGCCACAGCAGACGCGTCGTGGCAGGGTCTGGTTCGGCCATGGCAGCCGAGAACAGCGAGTCGAAGGCGGGGTTGGCGTAGTGCCCGTAGTTCTGCCGGTCCCACCCAGTCCGAGTCCACTGGTCCGCCAACGAGCGGGGATGGGGTTCATCCAGCCAGGCGCCAATAAACGTCTCGAACCGACCGTTCTCAAGCCGCTCCTGGAACACCGGGAAATCCACCGATGAAACCGTGGCGGCGATCCCGAGCCGGGACCACCGCTCCTGGATGGCGATGGCCAGATTCCGCCTGGTCGCACTGGTCCCGGGAACCAGGATGTCCACCGCCAGAGGCCGCCGGTTCCGCCGACGCTCCCCTCCCGCCGACCGGGGCCAGCCGGCTTCGTCCAAGAGTGAGGCGGCCCGGCTGGTGTCCGCCACGGCTGGAGCGGGCGCCTGCCACAGCCAGAGTTGGCCGGACATCGGCCCGTCGGGCACCGTGGTCCCGGCGCCGAACACCGCCAGCGCCAAGGTCTCCCGATCCAGCGCCAGCTCGAGGGCACGACGCACCCGGACGTCGCTCAGACGGCTCTCCTGTCTCAGGTTGAAGCCGAGGAACCCGTACACCGATGAGGGATAGACCTGTACCCGGTAGTCGGTCAGACTCTCGAACTCCGGGCGCCGCACCGGATCCGGGATGGTCTCGAGCAGATCAGCTTCACCCGTGATGATCAGGTTGCTCGCCGCATCCGGGGCACCGACGAATCGCCAGATCACCCGGCGGATCGGCGGCGGATCGGCACCGGTGGCCTCGAGCACAAGGAACTGGCCCCGCTGCCACTCCACCACCCGGTACTGTCCGGAACCGACAAAGCGGGCCGGCTCGCTGGCAGCACCCCAGCGGTCCCGAGGGATGGAATCCCACAGGTGCTTGGGAAAGATCCGGACGTGGTAGGTGGCATCATACAACTGGTCCGGCCGGGGCCGGTCGAACTGGATTCGCACGGTGGCGGAATCTTCCGCAACGGCCAGGAGACCCTCGAGCGAGCCCCGGGCAACGGCATCCAATTCCGGGTCCTGGTGGGCTTCGAACGAGAACACCACGTCTGCGGCGGTCACTCGCCGGCCATCGCCCCACGCCGCCGACCGGAGATGGAACCGCCAGGCCACCGAATCGATCCGCTCCCACCGCTCGGCCAGGGCGGGGCGGTACCCGCCAAGGTCCAGCGGGGAACGCGATGGATCGAGCACGGCAAGCCGGTCGAACACCAGGTCGTCGATGTCCCGGCCAACCGATTGCCACACGAAGGGCGGCAGGAGGTGGTCCGGCTCCCCGATCGCGGCGATCACCAGCGTGTCGCACCGGTGACAGTCGTTCTCCGACGGTGCACACCCAGCCACCAGGGCCAGGACGGTCAACCATCCGACCGGCCCACCCAAGGGGTGGGATGTCCTGCAGGTCATTCGATCTCCGGGTCGCGGGGCGGACATCAATGCAAGATGACCTCGGACGTTCAGGAAGGGCAGTACCCGCTCCCTGAGACAGCCCGTCGGGCGAAGACAGTTGCAATATAACAATACGCCTTGTATCGTTTCATGTCAGAGTTGTGCTGAGCAGGAGGAAGCAAGAACAACGTAAGACATTATTTCACAATAGGATACGTGAATGTCGACGAGCGAGCCCCGACCTTGCTTGGAAGGGGGGTGCAAGCCAATGAGCCCGCACCCCCTTTGGAGGTTGAGAGAATGAAGAACCTGTCTCTTCCGATCGTCGTCAGTCTCCTGCTCCTCACCGCCGGGTGCGGTGACGCAACCGGCCCCAACGCTGGCCAGGGGAGGGTGGACCTCTCCTTCGCCGCAACCCGGTCCGGGGCTCAGTCAGCCGCCGCCGAGACCATGACGCTGGGCGGCAACACGCTGGTCATTGACCGGGTGCAGCTGGTGCTTCGCGAAGTGGCGCTCAAGCGGGCCCGGGGCACTGGGGATTGCTCCTCGTCGTCCGACAGCGACGACTGCGAAGAGCTCGAAATCGGCCCCTTCCTGCTCGACCTCCCGCTCGGGGGCGGGATAGCCCGCCCGGTGAGCATCGTGGTGGACACCGGTACCTTCCGGGAACTTGAGTTCGAGGTTCACAAGCCGGAGGACGACGGCCGCGACCGCGAGTTCCTGGCCCTACACCCGGACTTCGCCCGGGTCAGCATCCGGGTTGCTGGCACCTTCAACGGCACCCCGTTCGTCTTCCTGTCCGACCTCGACGTCGAGCAGGAGATCGACCTGGTACCATCGCTCGTAGTCGGCGAGGCCGCCAGCACCAACCTCACACTCTCAGTCGACCTGGGGCGGTGGTTCCTGAACGCCCTCCGCACCACCCTTGTCAACCCCGGATCCGCCAACAAGGGCGGGGCCAATGAGGGACTGGTGAAGGACAACATCAAGCAGTCGTTCGAGGCCTTCGAGGATAACGACCGGGATGGACGTCATGACTAGGCCCAGAGCCGGTGGCTGAGCCAGGCCGGTGGCTGGTGGTGGTGCCGGTGAGCGAGAGCTTCGGCACCGCTGTCGGCGACTTGGCCCGCGACCTCGGCCTCGAGGTGGCCGAGGTCGGCCCCGACTGCCGGAGCTTCCCGGCCGGGGCCGTCGGCTGTGTGGTGCTGGCGGGCGGTGCCGAAGTCGAAGCACTCGACCTGCTCGAGGCGCTACCCAGGACTGCGGTGCCCTGCTGGCTGGTCGGGGCGAGCACCGACTACCGGGTCGCCTCAGCGGCGGTTCGGCGCGGCGCCACGGACTACTTCGCCCTCCCCGCCGATTTCGACCTGCTGCGGCGGACGGTAGAGCGCGCCGCAGCAGGGGTTGAGGCACAGTGCCAGTCGGAGGCCTTCGCCGTCGCCGAGCGCCGTGCGGTGGGGTTCGACGCCATTCAGGGCCGAAGCGTTGAGTTGCGGCAGGTGCTGGACCAGGCCCGGCGGGTGGCCGCCCACCCGGATGTGACCGTGCTACTGGGCGGGGAGACCGGGACCGGCAAGGAACTGCTGGCCCGGGCCATTCATTATCACAGCCCGCGGGCCAGAGCGCCGTTCGTCGAGATCAACTGCGCGGCCATCCCCGACGCCCTGATCGAGAGCGAACTGTTCGGCCATGAGCGCGGGGCTTTCACTGGAGCGGTCGAGACCCGCGTCGGGCTCTTCGAGCTGGCCGATGGGGGCACCATCTTCCTCGACGAGATCGGCCATCTGCCGCGTGCCCTCCAGCCGAAACTCCTCCGCGCGCTGGAGTCCCACACCATCCGGCGGGTGGGCGGCCGGGAGATCCGCCCGGTGGACGTGCGGGTCCTGAGCGCGACCCACGTCGACCTGGCCGCGGCGGTCCGAGACGGCGAATTCCGGGAGGACCTGTTCTACCGACTCAACGTGGTGGCGCTCATCATGCCGCCGCTCCGGCACCGGGGGGGCGACGTCGAGTTGCTGGCGGAAGCGTTCCTGAGCCAACTCGCGTCCAGCTATGGCCTCCCAGTCCCACTGCTGGGACCCGAGGCGCGGGCGATCCTCCGACGGCATCCCTGGCCCGGCAACGTCCGGGAGCTCCGGAACGCCATCGAGCGGACCCTGGTACTCTCGCCCCTCGGCACTCTGGCGACCGACCTGCTGCTGCCGGACCGTCCCCCCACGCCCACGAACGGCATGCTGCCCTTCCCGGCCACCCTGCGGGCCATCGGGCGGGCGGCGGCTCTGGCGATGCTCGAACGTGCCGAGGGGAACAAGAGCGAGGCGGCCCGCCGCCTTGGCATTTCCCGCCCCCGCCTTCAACGACTCATCGATGGAGAACCCGACTGATGCGCCGATATCTCTTCCCCGGAATTCTGGTAGTCCTGGCATGGGGCGCCTGCTCGTCCGACCCCACCGGACCGGACCAGCGCCCGACTGACCAGCTGATCTTCCTGCGGCTTGCCGCCAACGCGCCGCCCTTCGAGTCCTCCACGGTGTCGTTCTACGCCAAGCGGGGGGTGGACCGGGAAGGCCGGATTTACTTCCAGGACAGCGAGGGTCGCCGGGGAGAGGAATTCGCCCAGCTCAAGATCGACGCGGGGAGCCTGCTGGCCCGGCCCGACGGGACCAGGTTCCAGACCGGGGACTCGGTGCTGGTCACCCTCCGGATCGTGGATCCCCTCACGATCCAGATTGAGCTGTTGCCGAGCGGGCTCACCTTCGTCAAGGACCGGCCGGCCAAACTCAAGCTCGATTATGACTTCGCCGATGACGACTACAACCGGGATGGCGTGGTGGACACCGACGATGATGCCGCCGAACTGAAGTTCTCCATCTGGCGCCAGCGGCAACCCGGTGAGCCTTGGATCCGGCAGGGAACCGTGAAGATCGAGGACCAGAAGGAAGTCGAGGCCGAGCTCACCGGTTTCAGCCGTTACGCCATCGCGTACTGAGGACTCCGACGGCATGACTGACCCGACGCCCCTCCACCAGACCCTCCGGAGCCTGCTCCAGGCCGGCCGCTTCAGGGACGCCATCGCTGCGTTCCGGGAGGCGGCGGACCAGCCTGTCGCACAGACCCCGGAGGTGCTGCTGCTGGCGGCAACGGCAAGCACCCGGGTGGGCGAGTTGGCCGCTGCCCGGCGGCTGACGTTCGAGGCGCTCGACGGGTTCCGGGCCCGGGCGGACGACGACGGCGTGATGCGGGCCCTCAACCTGCTCGGCGCCCAGGCCTTTGAACGAGGCCAGCTGGCTGACGCGGCCATCCGGTTCCGCGACGCGCAGCGGGTCGCCCGACGGCTTAACGACCTGCTGATGGTGGCTCGCACCGCCAACAACCTGGCCTCCGTGGCCCACCTCCGCGGCCAAGTCGAGGAGGCGAGAGTGCTCTACCGCGAAGCGCTCCTGGCCTACCAGCGAATCGGCCACCGACGAGGGACCGCGGAGACGTATCACAACCTGGGTCTGGTGGCGCGTGAGGATGGAGACCTGCTGGGTTCGTTTGCCGCCACCGAGCAGTCGGTTCGCCACGCGGTGGAGAGCGAGGAGCCGGACCTCATGGCATTGGCGCTCACCGGGCGGGCGGAAACCGCGGTGGCGCTCGACGAGGGCCCGTTGGCCACCGAGGGACTCGCCCGCGCGGCGGCACTGGCCCGCGAGGCGGGGGACGAGGCTGGCGCCGCGGAGGTGGAGCGGGTTCGCGCCTTGGCGTGGTGGCGGGCGGGCGAAGTCGAGAAGACCCTCGCCACCGCCGAGGGCGCACGCCGTACCGCCGATCGCCTGGGCAGCGCCCTGCTTCGAGGCGAGTGCGCTGCCCTGGCCGCGAAGGCGCTCACCGCACTGGGCCGGGGCGGCCACGCCGCCGCCCGCCGGGAGGAGGCTCGGGCCCAGTTTGCCGCGGTGGGCGCCCAGCGACACCTGGAACAGTTGGCGCGGGATCCCGCCTGAGGTACGTCCCGGCCCTGGAGAGTTGCCCCTTGGACGGCAAGCGTGAATCAGTAAGTTTTCGAGGATGCCCCACCCGACTCCCCTGGTCGTCGCAGCCGGAGCCCTCGTGTCGGCCTGCAGCCTCCTCAGCAGCGGGTTCCAGCGGGGGGCCGACCGGCCCGTGGAGTTGACCTATAACAAGGTCCACGCCGAGGCCTTGGCCGGAGATTCCGCAAGCCAGAACCTCCTCGGCTACATGCACTTCACTGGCGAAAGCGCACCCCACGATTGGGCTCTGGCACGGGCTTGGTTTGACAGTGCGGCCTCGGGCGGGCATGTTGGGGCCAGGCTCAACCTTGCCCTGGTCAACTACCTGGGTCTCGGGGGACCCCGGGACTTTGTCGAGGCAGAGATCCAATTCCGGGCGGCGCGGACCTCGTTCGCTACCCTGCCCTTCGGGTCACTCCTCCAACTCGCCGGCTGGGCCTGTGCGGTAGCCGACGTGGAACCGTCGGAGGGAAACAAGACCTACGGGATGTTCTGCTCGGGGTGCCACGGGTGGCGAGGAATAGCCGCCTACGGCGAGGCACCCTCGTTTGCCTTGGGGGAACGGATGGAGAAGGAGCGACGGAGAGATGCTCCAGACTATCCAGGAGGGGCACGGCCAGATGCCATCCTGGCGGTCCAAGCTGCCGCGCCCTCTGTTGAAATGCCCGGACCTTACGAGGGGCCTACCGGGACGGAATGATCCATGTGGTGCCCGGGCCGCCCGAGTACTTCTTTCGCTTCGGCCCCATGGCCGGTGATTGCGGGGAAAACGGGGAGACGGCGGGTGTCCTTTTCCACTAAAACCCGGCCTATCCCAGGAACTTCTCGCGTCGGGCAGTAATTCCCGGCCCCGGTACTTCATTGTTGCTTCATAGTCACTTCACGGTCATGACGTAGGAATTCATATTGCCGCTGAGCATACCTGCCCGTCCTCCTCGTTCAGTTGCCTGGCCCCACTTGTACCCTTGAGGGCATCCCCATGGCCGCACCTCCCTACCTGATCCAGAAGGCCGGCGAGTGGCAGCGGACGCTGCTGCACGCGGTGTCCGGCCTGCTGGTGTTCGAGACCCTGACCGGCCTGTCGATCTACCTGCTGCCGTTCAGCGTGCCGAACCAGGTGATGGTCCTGCTCCACACCCTCCTCGGCCTGGTGTTCGTGGTGCCGTTTGCCTGGTACCAGCTCCGGCACTGGCGGATCTACCGCGCCCTCCGGCTGTCGCATGTGGTGCTCACCGGGTACTTCGCGATGGTGGCCGCGCTGGTCCTGATTGTGACCGGCTTGGTGCTGACCTGGCAGGCGGCCTTTACGGCCCGGATCTCCCGGGGCTGGGACCTGGCTCACATCCTGGCCACTTTCGCCCTCATCGGCGCGGTGCTGCCGCACGTGCTCACCCTGGCGATCCGGGCGGTCCGGACCCGGGCCACTGAGGCGGGGGGCCTGATCACGGCGGCGGCCCGGACCATGGGGCGCCGGACCGCCCTGGTGACGGTGGCCCTCTTTGCCCTGGTGGCGGGGATCAGCCTCTCGGCCCGACCCGCCGACTTCGACAACCGATTTCCCGACGGGTACAGCTACGCCTTTGGACCCGACCGGCCGTTTGCGCCCAGCCTGGCCCGGACCAGCACCGGGGGCGCCTTCGACTCCCGCTCGCTGAGCGGGTCGGCCGGCTGCGGCACCGCGGGGTGCCATGAGCAGATCTACGACGAGTGGGCGGTCAGCGCCCACCGGTACTCCGCCATGGACCCCGCCTTCCAGAAGATCCAGGAGGTGATGGGCACCCAGAACGGGGCCGAGTCCACTCGCTACTGCGGCGGATGCCACGACCCGATCTCCCTGTTCTCGGGAGCCAAGAACATCTTCACCGAGGACCTCACCAACCTGACCGGATTCCAGGAGGGGGTTTCCTGCATCGCCTGCCAAGGGATCCGGGAGACCGACGTCAAGGGCAACGCCAGCTATGTGATGACCCAGCCGGGCCGTTACCTCTGGGAGTTCAGCGACAGTGGCGCCCGGCGGTTTGCCGGGGATTTCCTGATCCGTTCCTTCCCGCGCTACCACATCGAGACCCTGCAGCACAAGATGTTCAAGAGTCCCGAGTTCTGCGCCGCCTGTCACAAGCAGTTCATCGATGAGGAGATCAACCAGGTCGGCTGGGTCCAGCTCCAGAACCAGTTCGACAACTGGCGGAAGAGCCGCTGGAACGAGCCGGGCGTCCCGGAGAAGACCATCGAGTGCCGGGAGTGCCACATGCCCCTGGTGGTCTCGCGGGATCCGTCCCGGGGTGACGATCTTGACTACAACCGGACCCCCGCCGACGGACAGCACCGGAGCCACCGGTTCCTGGGTGCCAACCAGTTCATGCCCATCCTGCTCGACCTCCCCGGCGCCAAGGAGCACACGGAGCTGACCCGGAAGTGGCTCCGGGGCGAGATCGAGATCCCGGAGATCGCCGACAAGTGGCGCACCGGCCCCGCGGTCCCGATCGAGGTGATCGTCCCGGAGAAGGTCCGGCCGGGCGACCCGATCACCATCCGGACGGTACTCACCAGCAACAAGGTCGGGCACGACTACCCGACCGGCCCGCTGGACATCATCCAGTCCTGGGTGGAAGTGACCGTCACCGACCAGCGCGGCACGATCGTGTTCCAGTCGGGCCAGCGGGACACCGCCCACTTCATCACCCCTGGCGCCTTCATGTTCAAGGCCGAGCCGGTGGACCAGTACGGCAACCTGATTGACCGGCACAACCTGTGGGAGATGGTGGGGGTCCGCTATCGGCGGGCGCTCTTCCCGGGATTCGCCGACCAGGCCGAGTTCACCTTTACCTGCCCCTCCTCGTTCGCCGGAGGACCGATCCTGACCGACGGAAGTGACCCGTTCCAGCCTACCGTGGCGATCAAGGCCCCGCGTCAGGTCTCGGAACTGCGAGTCACTGCCAAGCTGATGTATCGCAAGGTGGACCAGTTCCTGCTCAATTTTCTGTTCGGCGCTGAATCGGGCCTCACGGCGCCGGTCACCGTGATGTCCGAAAGCGAGAAGGTCATCCGGGTCCTGGTGGGCAGCTAGCGGACCGGACGCATGGCCTCCCTCTCTTCCCGTCGCCGTCGGCTCTGGTTCACCGCGGGGGCCGGCGGCCTCTTCGCGGTGGCGGCCCTGGCCGGGATCTGGTATGCCACCCGCCCGGCGCCGGTCTACCAGCCCGGTGAGGCGATCGAGGGGCTCACCGCCGACCTGGCCCGCACTATTCCCGCTGACTACCCCCGGGTCACCTTTCGGGACGTGACCGCAGAGGCCGGCATCACCTTCCGGCACTTCGCTGGCACCCGCTCCTCCCAGATCGTCGAGGACATGGGGTCCGGGGCGGCCTGGGGTGACTACGACAACGATGGTTGGGACGACCTCTTCCTGGTCAACGAGTCCGGCCCGCTGTCCT
>CAYINH010000031.1:0-14270 GCA_964364615.1 uncultured Gemmatimonadaceae bacterium | reverse complement strand
CAACTTCAAGAGCGTGGGGGAATCGCTGATCGTGATGCTCTCCCTCCCCTTCGCCCTCGTCGGCGGCATCTGGTTCATCTGGCTGCTCGGGTACAACTGGTCGGTGGCGGTGGCCATCGGCTTCATCGCCCTCGCCGGCGTGGCGGCGGAGACCGGAGTGGTCATGCTCATCTACCTCGACCATGCCTGGGCGGCCCGCCGGGCGAGCGGCGGCCGCCCCACGCTTCGGGAGCTCTACGAGGCGGTCATGGAAGGTGCGGTGGAACGAGTCCGGCCCAAGATGATGACCGTGACGGCCATCATGGGGGGGTTGCTCCCGATTCTCTGGGGGTCGGGAGCCGGCGCCAGTGTCATGAAACGGATCGCCGCGCCGATGGTGGGCGGGATGATCAGCAGCACCGTACTGACGCTGGTGGTGATTCCGGCGATCTACTCGCTTTGGAAGGAGCGCGAGGTGCGGGCCTCGGCAACGCAAGCTGCTCCGGCACCGGCAGACGCGGTGGGTGAAGCGTAGCACGGAAGCGGTCCCGCCCACGGGACCGACACAATCACACTCTATGGAAAGAGGCTAGTCACGTGATCGGGAGTCTAGTTGTCCGCGGCCTCGTCGCGGGAACGCTGGTCCTGGCCGCCGGGTGCGGCTCCAACATGATGGGTACCGAAGCGGGAACCCAGCTCCTGTCGGTCAGTCCCCGCGGCGGAACCGCCAGCGTGGCGGTGTCGACCGACATCGTACTCACGTTCAACCAGGCCATGATGGCGGGCATGGAGCAGTACATGGCTCTCCACCAGGGCGGCGTCACCGGCCCGACCATCTCGATGAACTGCAACTGGTCGGATGGCCAGAAAACGCTCACCTGCCGTCCGGGCCAACCGCTGACAGCCGCCACCCGCTACACGGTCCACCTCGGCGGCGGAATGATGGACAGCAGCGGCCAGCGCGTCGGCATGGATCGAAACGGCATGGGGATGGGGGGCCAGTGGGCCACCGGCGGGATGATGGGTGGCCAGACCGGCATGATGGGTACCGGCTGGCAGCATGCCAATGGATCATACGGGATGGTGTTCGAGTTCACCACGCAGTGAACGCGGTCGGAGGCCAACCTCGTGGGATCGAACACGCGCCTCCGCCTTCACGGGGTGACTCTACGCTACGTGACCGCCGGGGCGGTGCTGGGCGTCACGCTCCTTCACCCGGTCATGGAGGCGGTCTACTGGTTCGGATCGCACGACCGGCTGGTGGCCGGATCGGGGTCGCTCTGGCGCTCCATCGCCGGACGGCTCCTGCTTGCCTTCACACCCGGCATGCTCCCGATGACCGGCCTCTTCGCCTTCCTCGGCGGTGCGATCGGACTGGGCTTCTGGCGGTATGCGTCCAGGCTCGGCCCAGCGCGTGGCACAGCCGCATGGCACGGCGATGATGCCACCCGAGACCTTGCCGCGCTCCTCTTGGCTGGGGAGGGTGAGGAAGTCGAGTTCAAGGCGTGCGCTCGCTGGGACCTCCAGTTGGGCCGGGTCAATCGGGCGCTGGAGGAGGCCGTCGCCCGCACCATCGCCGGATTTCTCAATCATGAAGGCGGAACCCTCCTGATCGGCGGTACGGACAGCGGCGATGTCGCCGGGTTGCAGGCCGACTATCAGACGCTGAAACGACCGGATCGCGACGGGTTCCAGCAGTTCCTCATGGGTCTGGTGCAGTCGAAGTTGGGTGGCCACGTCTGCGCTCAAGTGCATGTCGCATTCTGTGAGGACCGTGGCCTGGACATCTGCCAAATCAGGGTAGAACCATCGGCTGTGCCGGTGTACTATCAGGACGGTGCAGTGGCCCGGTACTATGTGCGGACCGGCAACGGGACTCGCGAGCTGGATGTGCGGGAAGCGATCGTCCATGTGGCGCGGCGCCGAACGGAGGCCGGACCGCCGATTCCGGACTTGGAGTGACCCCTCCGGAAGAGATGTGATGAGCAGAGTGGATCAGGGCCCCAGGATGGCAGCACGAGCCGACGGCCCGGCTCGGCGGCCCCGCGTCGCTCTTGCCCTCGGTGGTGGCGGCGCCCGAGGACTTGCCCACATCGGTGTGCTCCGTGTGCTCGAACTCGAGGGCCTGGCGCCCGACTTCATCGCCGGGAGCAGCATGGGGGGTCTGATCGGGGCGCTCCACGCCAGCGGCCTCCTGTCGCGGGATCTGGTCGAGATTGCGCGCAACTTCCGCTTCCCCCGCTGGTTCCTCCCCGGCGGCCTGCTTGACTGGGAACGGATCTTTCCTTCCGCGGCGGGGGCCCTTCTTGCCACCTTCGAGGATCTGAAGACGCCCCTTGCACTCACTGCCGTCGACATCGAGGAGGGCAGCCAGGTCGTGCTCCATACCGGAGATCTCCGGTCGGCGGTGCGGGCGACCTGCGCGCTTCCCGGAGTGCTGCCGCCAGAACGCATCGGCGGCCGCTGGCTGGTCGATGGCGGGCTGGCAAATGCCCTCCCGGTGGACGTGGCGTGGATGGCCGATCCCGAGATGGTCATTGCCGTTTGCGTCGGCGGGCCGCGGGCACGCCGCCTGCCGCAGCTCGGATGGCCATTGACAGGGCTGCTCTCCCGCCTGGGCCGCTACGTCCCAAACCCGGCGACGGCAAAGGTATCATTCGAGATCCTGGCCCGCGCCGCGGAAATCATCCTCGAGCGCCAGACTGCGCTCTGTGCAGCCATGACCGATCCGGAGTTGCAGATTGAGCCGGAGCTCGGCGACATGGGCCTCCGTGATTTCGACCGCCTCGAGGAGGCGGTCGCCGCCGGTCGCCGGGCTGCGGAGGCCGCGCTTCCGACACTCACGCGCCTGCTCGGATCCCCGCGACGACGATCCGCCGAAGCTCTCGACGCACTCAGCCGCCACTTCGATCCGGTCTGTGCCATGGTGATCCACCCGATGTGGGCCCGTGCGACCGCCACCCACGAAGGTGTTCTGTACTACTTCTGCTCGGCGAACTGCTGCGATCGCTTCCTCCGCTCCCCGGCCCGATATCTCGGCTCGACAAAGCTCGCGTTTGGGCCGCCACTCCTCCCCTGACGACGGATCGAGCATGTCGAACCCTCCAGAGCTGCCTCGCCGTCCCGGGGACCGGTCCGACCCGACCAGTGAATTGATCCTGCGATGGCGGGAAGACCCCGGCGGCACCTACCGGACCTGGTTCCTGTGGGAAGAGCGCCTCAAGAATTTCCGCTCCATTCGGCGCGGCGTCACTGAGGTCGTCCAGGAAATCGAATCCGGTACCTTCGGTACCGCGTACCATGGATCGTCGTTGCAGACGGTCGTCGGATCCATCGCCGAGCAGCGGCAGATGTTCAAGGGGGCGGATCACGCCTTCCTGTGGAAGCCGAAGCTCCGGATTCCGGACATCTACGAGAATCGCGAGCGCCAGCTCGCGTTCGCGCGATTTCTGGATGCCTGCGCCTGTTGCGACACGGAGGAAGCCGTGGTGGCGGCGATCCGGCGCCTGGCCGCCCGGGGCATCAAGGGACTCGGCCCGGCAGCGGCGAACCTGCTCTATTTCCTGCATCCGACGATCGCGCCACCCTTCAATACCGCCATCACCCGCGGGTACAACCTCCTCACCGGCGCCAAGGTCAAGCTCGGAAAGTGGGAGCACTACCTCACCATGCGGACCGGCATCCTGGCACTGAACGGCCGCTACCGCGATCTCCTCTCCAACGACCTGGGCGCCATCGCCGCGCTCCTCTTCGACGTCGGGAAAGGCCGTTACCCCGCGCCACCACGGGACGTGGACGAGGATGTCGAGGCGGGTACGGCATGGGAGGCCGAACTGAATCGGACCCGGGCGGCGTCGGTCGAGTCCGACACCGGAAACCGCGCCCTCGCCGCCGCCCGGAATGGGGACCGGACCCATACCGAGGTGCAGCAATGGCTTCGCGATCTCGGCAAGAAGCTCGGATTCGAAGTCTGGGTGGCTGCGAACGACCGAGGCCGGCCCTGCAGCGATGGCCGGCTTGGCGACGGCTGTCTTACCATGCTGCCGGCCTCAATCGACCAGGCACCCGGCGGGGACGCGGTCCGGTTGATCGACATCCTCTGGCTCGAGGCCGGGACTGGGAAGGTCGCTGCCGCGTTCGAAGTGGAGCACACCACTTCGATCTACTCCGGGATCATGCGGCTGCTCGATCTGGCCCTCGGCCACCGGGACGATGCCTCCCGGCCCGTGGTTGGCGGCCTGTTCCTGGTCGCCCCCGATGAGCGGGAGGCGGACGTCCGGGCCCAACTCGCGCGTCCGGCCTTCAGCCGCATCAGGGACCTTCGGGTTCGCTATCTCCCGTACAGCGAGCTGGAGCGACACCGCGAGGCGATGGGCCGGTTCGGGCACGGCCTCAAAGCGATCGAGGCCGCGGCCCGAGACTTGGCCTGACGCTCGACCCGGCTTCAAGCCCTCTTAACGTCGTTTTCCGAATCCCTTGGTACCCCGGCCTGGTATGATTGCGCCAAGGTCAGGGCGCCGAGCCAATCGATCGGCACGGACCGACGGTGCATCACACTCTCACTGGAGGCTCTCATGCGGTCCCGGTCGTCCATGCTGTTCGGCGCGGTCCTCACATTCGCAGCGTCCCTGTTGCCCGCGAGGCCGGCTCAGGCCGATGCCCTCCATTCCTTTGCCCACGCAGCGACCCTTCCCACCCTCACGGTGTACAAGAACCCCGCTTGTCTGTGCTGTGACAAGTGGATCCAGATCGCCAAAGCCGAGGGTTTCAAGGTCGACGTCATTCAGGCAGGTGACATTGCTGCCATCAAACGGAAGGCTGGGGTGCCACCGGCCAAGGTATCCTGTCACACGACCTTTGCCGCAGGCTATTTCTTCGAAGGGCACGTCCCGCTCGACCTGGTCCGCAAGGTGCTGGAAACCCGGCCCGCGTTGGCTGGGCTCCTCTCCCCCGGAATGCCCCAATCGGCGCCCGGCATGGATGACGGGCGGCCCCATGAGCCCTATGAGATCCTCGCACTGAGCCGGGACGGCAAGCTCACGCCATACGCGCGCCGTTAGCGGCGAAAGACAGTCCCAAAGCAGATCGGAGGCAGCCTACCGGGTCTCCCCAGGAGCCTTCCGCGCGCTATAGAGAGCCCAAGTCCCGTAGATCGTACTCAGCTCCCTGACAAGGGCGACTTCTTGAAGACCTGCTTCACGAAAGAAGTCGGGAAGTCGCCCGGCAACGTGATCCCTGGTGTTGGCAAATCCATCGAGAATCTGGACGGAGTAGAACAGAGGCCTCATCAGACGCCCTGAGGGCTTGCCCCAATCCGCGACATGAAGCATGCCGCCCGGTTCCGCACGCGAGATCAAGTACCCGCGATCCTGGCCGCGCATCGACAAACCGAAGCAGTTCGCCCCTGAACGCCCGCTCTCGCGTCGTGAGCGCCAGAAGGGGATCATACAGTGCTGTGAGCCAGCGAAACCGGAGTGCTGAAACGTACGGTTCTTCTGTTTGGTTCATCGTGCGTCCTCGGGGCGTTCGACACGATGGGTTCGCGTCCCGAAGGTCACGCCTCTTCGGGACGGGAGGCGGTCTGTTGAGCGAGCGGCAGGGACAACCGAAAAATCGCCCCCGGCGAGTTGCCCACGAATTCAAGCCGCCCCCCGTGCGCTTCGGCGCCCGCCTTGGCAATCGCCAAACCCAGGCCGGTCCCTTCGCTCCGCCGCCGGGCCGGATCGCCCCGAAAAAAACGCACGAACAGGTGCGGTAGGTGCTCCGGCGGCACCCCGGGTCCCTCGTCCGACACGGTCAGGACCGGGCCGTCCCGCATCGTCAACTCGAGCCGCACCTCGCCTCCCGGGCGGCAGTATTTCACCCCGTTGTCCACCAGATTGCTCACCACGCGATCCAGCATCCGCTCATCGCCCGAAACGGTGACCTCCTCGGTTCGTACGGCAAACCGGACGCCCCGGGCCGCCGCCGCCGACTCGAACCGGGCCACCACGCGGTGGAGCAGCGAGCGAACGTCCACCTCCGCCACATGCTCCAGCGGCACGGCGGAATCAGAGCGCGCGAGCACCAGCAGGTCGCTCGCAAGCCTCGCCAGGCGCTCCACCTCCTCCCGGCAACTCACCAGCGTCGCGCGATACTCGGCGCCGCTCCGCTCCCGCTTCAGGGTGACGTCAATGTCACCCTTGAGCACCGTGAGCGGTGCCCGCAGCTCGTGGCCCGCGTCAGCGGTGAACTGGCGCTGGACCCGGAAGGCCCCATCGAGCCGGTCCAACATCCGGTTGAGAACCATCACCAGTCGGGTGAATTCTTCGACGTTCGCGTGGGCCGTGATGCGTTCGGAGAGCGTTCCGGCGGTGATCGCTTCCGCCTGACCGGTGATTTCACTGGTGGGCTTGAGTGCCACTCCGGCAATCCGCCGACCGATCGCGTAGGTACCCGCCGTGGCGAGCAGGGTGAGCAGCACCAGGAGGACCGAGAAGCGGACGAGGGTCCGATGCACCGGCTCCGTCGGGGCGGCTACCTGAAGCAGGTGAACCTGGTGAGCCTTGCCCACCAGAACGAGCGGGTACACAACGCTGCGAATCCGCTTTCCCCGCCAGGTGTGGGTGGCCCAGCTGATCCGGCCTGCTCGCGCTTCCTCGAGAACCCCAGGCGGCAAGTCCAGGTCGACGGTGAGGTTCCGGCTCCGGACCACGGGCTTCCCGTCGCTGCGCCACAGCTGGGCGTATCGGGTGAGCTCGCTCGCCGGACCCTCGTGCGCTGTCAGCAGCACGCCCTCGTGAAACTGGAAGTCCGACCCGGCGGTTGATGCCCCTGCCTGGGCCTCCACTTCCGCCAGATGAAGCACCGTCCCGTCCAGCTGGCTGTTGAGGATGGTGCGAAGCGACAGAATGCTCGCCAACCCGACCGCACTGGAAACGGCCAGCCCGCCGAACGCCATGCGGATCGCCAGTGACGTTCGAAACGATTTCATCTCACTCGTCACCGAGCCGCAGGGCGTAGCCCGCTCCACGCACCGTCTGGATCAAACGGCACCCGGCGTGCTCCAGCTTCTTGCGGAGGTTGGAGATGTGGGCGTCCACCACATTGGTTTCGGGGTCGAACGACATGTCCCAGACCTTCTGGAGGAGCTGGATCCGGGTCACCACTTCCTCAGGATGCAGCATGAAGTACTCGAGGAGACGGAACTCACGGGGGGACAGATCGACGGACCGTCCCCCCCGGCGGACCTGTCGCTTGAGCCGATCCATTTCCAGATCATCGAAGCGGAGCACCCCGCTGACCCCGGCCACTCGGCGCCGGGTCAATGCGTTCACCCGCGCCACCAGCTCATCGAAATCGAACGGCTTGGTGAGGTAATCGTCGGCGCCGGCGTTGAGACCTCGGACCACGTCGGGAGTGGAATCCCGCCCGGTCAGCATGAGGATCGGAACATCGATCCCCTCGCGCCGCAACTCTGACGAGAGTTGCAGCCCGTTCCGCTTGGGAAGCTGAATGTCCAGCACGATCAGGTCGTATGGATTGAGGTGACCGAGAAAGGCCCCCTCGTCGCCGTCGGCCGCGACATCAACGGCGTGGCCCTCTTCCTCGAGTCCCTGCTTGAGGAATCGGGCGGTCTTGGGGTCGTCTTCAACGACGAGAATGCGCACCTTTCGTCTCCCCTCGGGGCTGCCGGTCGAGGACTGGGCAGCTAACGCGTCTTGCCATGTAGTGCCGCAAGCTTGCTTCGCTTCAAGATACCTTAATGGGGCGTTGAAGCCGGAGTAATCTAGACCAGCTAGGATTCCGGCAGGTCAAGAACTCCGGTCCACGACTCGGGAGGGGTGCCCATTGGGAGTACGAAAGCTCGCTTGGCTGATCGTTGCAGGTATTGGGGGACTCATGGTCTGGCCCTCGACCAGCCGGGCCCAGATCGACTATCGAAACTTGGACGACGACCGTCCAACGCTTATCGAGGACGCCTACCCGGTCGAGCGGTACGCCTTCGAGTTCCTCGCGCCCTGGCGCTTTGGCCGGGACCGGCACGGGGGAAGTACCCATGCCTTCATACCGGAAATCGCGTACGGCCTTCTGCCCAACGCTCAGCTGGGCCTGAAATTGCCCATCGCAGGCGCGAGCACCCCGGACGGTCGCGACTGGGGCATCTCCGGCCTCCGGCTCTTTGGAATGTACAACTTCAATACCGAAAGCCGAGTCCTCCCTGCCCTCTCCCTTCGGAGCGATGTCACGGTTCCCGTCGGCAGCCTTGCCGGAGAAGGAACCCGCGTGTCGGTCAAGGCCATCGCCACCCGCTCCTGGGGCCGGAACCGGCTTCACCTGAATGCCGCCTACACCTTCGGGCGCGACCGAGGGCTCGCGGCAGCTGAAGCGGCACACAAGTGGTGGTCCGGGGCGGCAGTGGACCGGACGTTGTACCGGCAAAGTCTGCTGATCATCGGCGAGGTCTACGCCCTGCGTTCGCTGTCCGCCGATCCGGTCCAGCTGAATGCCTCCGTTGGCCTGCGCTACCAGGTCACCCCCTATCTGGTGTTCGACGCGGGGATCGCCCGCCGGCTCCGCACGGTTGCCGGACCGGATTACGAAGTGACCGCAGGCTTCTCCCGTGCATTCGCTATTCCAGGTCTCATGTCGCCGGGACGGGCCCGATGAAAACCACGAACCTCACTACCCTCCTGCTGGCGTTCTCGCTCGCTGCGCCCGGGGGGGCCGCCGCCCAGGACCGGCGCAACGAACAATTCTACTTTCCCGGCAGCTTCAACTGGACGTTCCTGAGGATGTACCCTGAAGCAGCCCGGCTCTTCAACGCATTCGATTACGGCCATGCAGTGCTCTACGAACGGCTCTACACCGGCTCCAACAACACCCACGATCCACTGGAAAAGGAATACCAGTTCCTGACCACCGACCTCCTGGTCCGGCCTCCCCGCTTCGCGGTGGCTGAAGAGGTTATCGAACCTGGCTACGCCAAGATCGCCTGGCAGGCCAAGCAGATGTTCGACTGGGCCCACATTCTTCACCGGCAGATCTACGATATCTATGCCGACGAGCGCCTGGGAATCGAGGCAAAGGATGCCCTGATCGAGAGGGTCACCGACTATTACCTCGCACGGCGGGACGTTGCCTTCACCGAGGTGCCCAAGTCCATGGCGCTGATGGACGAGCAGTATTTCAGCCAGGTCTTCCGGAAGCAACACCCGAAGTTCAACGGTCTCATCTGGGCCTATCACTGGTTGCAAGTCGGTCTCTACGAACCCCTCATCGCCGGACGCACGTCCGCCGAGAAGAAGGCGGGCGTCAAGGCCACACTGGCCCGGTTCTGGTCGATGCTGGAGGACCCTCCAGCCCGGTTCCCGGCGGTGATGCCGATGACCGCCGCGATCGCCCCGATGTTCAGCGCGAAGCACCCCCGAGCGGCGGTGATCTTCGACAACCTCCATATGATGCACGACATCATCTCCGACATCCTTGCGGCCGATACCATCCCGAAGAACCGCAAGCGGACGGTGATCTATCAACAGCTCGCGGAGTTTCGCGACGGCAGCAGGAACGTCATGTCGATGGACGAGTGGCGGAACATGGGGGAGATGATGGGTGGCATTGACGCCATGGGCGGACCGGCCATCGGGCTCCTCACCCCTGCGGTCGCGGCTCCGCAAGCGGATCCGGGCATGAAGCAGATGGACCACGGCGCCATGGGGTACGCCATGCCGAAGCCGGATTCCACTCCGGCGGCGCCCGCCGAGGAGCACCAGCACCCTGCCACTGCCCCGCCGGCGGGGGAGGGCGCGGATGGCCTCCTGACGGCGCTGATGGCGCTCCATCAGCGGATCATGGCGGATTCGGTCATCCGCCAGCGGCTCATGGCCGATCCCGAACTGCGCAGGTTGATGCACGCCATGATGGAAGCCACCCCCCCCGACCACCGGGACCACATGGAATCCATGATGAAGGCGGTCCCCCAGGCGATGCCGAAGCAGCCGGCGGCGGTGGCTCCGAAGAAACCGGCGTCAACATCCCCGAAGCCGGCCCACCAGCTCTCTCCGCCGCCGCCGGACACGCTCCGCCCTCGGCCCAACTGAACATCAAGGACTCACCTGTCATGGACCTCTTTCCGATGCACAGCTGGCACCCCATGGTGGTGCACTTTCCATTGGTGGCGCTCCTCCTGGCGGCGACCTTCGATGCCATCGCCTCCGCTCGGAAAGGGGTCCGCTGGCGGGATGCCGCGACACCGCTCTGGTGGGTTGGCTTCGGCGGCGCAGCCATCGCCATCGTCACCGGGCTCCTGGCATATGGCCGGGTCGAGCACTCCGATCCGGCCCACGAGGTCATGACCCTCCACCGAAACCTCGCCTACGCCGTCACCGCCGTCCTCCTCGTCACGGCAGGGTTGCGCTGGCGGCTGCCCTATTCCCGTGCGGCCGCGGGGCTCGGCGTGATCGGGGTACTCGGACTGGGCGGGGTCGGGTACCTGGGTGGTGAGATGGTCTACCGCCACGCCCTGGGGATTCCAACCGAGATGCTGCGCCAAGTGCGCGGCGAACGCATCGGGGTGGAGGCTGAGGACATGAGGCCTTCAACGGCTCCGGGAGATTCCATGACGCACCAGATGCCCGGGGACTCGGCCAGGACCGGCGAGACGAAGCCCCACACGCACGCTCCCGGGCAGGAGCATAATTGAGCCCATCCAACGGCCGATCAGGCTCCTCCTCGGCACCGCCTTGTTGGTAACCGCCGGCCCGCTTGCCGGGACGGGCTTCCAGGTCGGTGGCGCCGCCGGTTCCGAGAACTACTCTACCGTGTTGGGGAGCACCGCAGAAATGGAAGTCAGGTAATACCAGGCACGGTTGCGATTCTGCCGCCAGATCCCGGTGGGGCAAGCGGGATGGCCGGGAATCGGGCTCCGGGGTCGCGCCGGAGCCCAGGACGGTATACCATGCCCGGCCTATGACAGTCGCCCTGCTTGGGGTCCCGTACGACGGGTCCTCTTCCTACCGCCGCGGCCCCGCCGGAGGGCCCGCCGCCATTCGGGCCGCCTGGGATCGAGCCCGGGAGTACTCCAACCTGTTCACTGAATCCGGCCTCAACCTGGCCACCCCGGGCCTGCTCCGGGATGCCGGGGACGTGGCGGTGGGTGACGCGGCCGAAACCCGAACGGCGGTCGAGGCCCGGGTGGCCGAGTTGCTGGCGGCGGGGGAACGGCCACTCATCCTGGGCGGAGATCACTCGATTACCTACCCGGCACTGCGAGCGATGCGGGCGGCCCACGGACCCCTCGAGGTACTGCATTTTGACGCCCATCCCGATCTCTACCCGGTCTACGAGGGCGACCGGTTCAGCCACGCCTGCCCGTTCGCCCGCGCCATGGAAGACGGGCTGATCACTCGACTGGTGCAGGTGGGGATCCGCTCGGCCACCCCGCCCCAGCTCGCCCTGGTCGAACAGCATGGCGTGGAACAGATTCCGATGAAGGACTGGGGCCGCCCGATGGGGCTGTTCTTCGATGGCCCGGTCTACATCTCGTTCGACCTGGACGTCCTCGATCCGGCGTTCGCCCCCGGGGTATCCCATCCCGAGCCGGGGGGACTCACCACCCGGGAGGCCATCGGCCTGCTGCAGAAGGTCCATGGGGAGGTGGTCGGGGCGGACCTGGTGGAATGCAACCCGTCGGTCGATGCCCATGGGCAGACGGCCGCGATCGCCGTCAAACTGATCAAGGAACTGGCCGCGGTGCTCGCCGGACTTCGCGGCTGACCTCGGGAGGACTCCATGGATCGTCGTGCTTTTGTCGGGGGAATCGTGGCGGCTGGCGCCATGCCGCTCTGGGCCTCAACCCGCGCTCGGGGTCCCGAGGCAGCCTTCCGGGTGGATGGGGCCAGGATCAACGACCAGCTGGTCCGGCTGGCCGAGTTCGGGAAGAGCCCGACCGGAACCCGGCGGATGGCGTACACCGACGCCGACCGACAGGGTCGCGAGTACATCCTCCGGCTGATGCAGGACGCGGGACTCGAGGTCCGGATCGACACCGCCGGCAACATTCTTGGTCGGCGTGAGGGCACCGAGGCGGGGGCCCCGGCGATTCTGTTCGGATCTCACATCGATTCGGTGCCCAACGGCGGCAACTACGATGGCGATGTCGGCGTGCTCTCCTCGATCGAAGCCGTCCGGACGCTGGTCTCCCGCAATGCGCGCACCCGTCACCCCCTTGAAGTGGTCGTCTTTCAGAACGAAGAGGGCGGCCTCGTCGGCAGCAAGCTCATGGCGGGTGGCCTCAGTGACAACGACCTGAACCGGGTGGCCAACTCGGGCAAGACCTTGCGGGAGGGAATCGGCTTCCTGGGCGGGGATGTCGCTCGGCTCGACGAGGCCCGCCGGTCCCCCGACCAGACCCTTTGCTACCTGGAACTCCACATCGAGCAGGGCGGCACCCTCGAGACGCTGGGCAACACGATCGGTGTGGTCGAGGGGATCGTCAGTCTCCGCGAGTTCGAGGTCACCGTGGATGGATTCGCCAATCACGCGGGGACCACGCCGATGGACCACCGGCAGGATGCCATGCTGGCCGCCGCACAGTTTGCGGTGGAAATGAACCGCATGGTCCGGGCGATGCCGGGTCGTCAGGTGGCCACCGTGGGCCGGATGGCGGCGCAGCCCGGGGCTCCCAACGTGGTGCCCGGGCGAGTGGTATTCTCCATTGACTATCGAGACCTCGCGGTCGCCACCCTCGACCGGCTGGAAGAGCGGTTCCGCGAGATTGCCCGGAAGATCGAACAGGATACCGGAACGAGGTTCTCCTTCGACAAGAGCAACACCAGTGCCCCGGCCCTGATGAGCGACGAATTGCGGACCATGATTGCGTCGAGTGCGGCGGGCCTGGGCCTGACGACCCACTCGCTGCCGAGCGGGGCCGGGCACGACGCCCAGCAGATGGCGAAGATCACCCCGACGGCGATGATCTTCATCCCCAGTCGGGGCGGCATCAGTCACTCACCGAACGAGTACACCAGCCCGGATGATGTCGTGCACGGTGCCAACACCCTGTTGCAGACGGTCCTGCTGGTCGATCAGAACGGAATGACCCGGCAATCCTGACCCGTTTCTGGAGAATCACCTGATGAGCCTGCCACTGCCCCGCTGGCCCGCCCTGGCGCTGCTGCTGCCGCTCCTGCTGCCGACCCGACCCGTGGCGGGCCAGTCGGCGGGCACCCCAGTCATCAACCAGGCGGCCGACCCGATGCTGCAGGGGTTCCGCTGGCGCTCCATCGGTCCCGTTGGCCAGGGGGGGCGCGTGGACGACCTCGCTGTCAACCCCAATGATGCGTCGGAGTACTACCTCGGGTTCGCGACCGCGGGGATCTGGAAGACCACCAACGGCGGGACCACCTTCACCGCGATCTTCGACTCCTACCAGACCCACTCGATCGGGGACCTGGCGCTGGCACCCTCCAACCCGCAGATCCTCTACGTCGGAACCGGTGAGCCGAACAACCGGCAGAGTTCCTCGTTCGGGTACGGGATGTACCGGTCGAATGATGGTGGGCAGACCTTTGCCCACCTGGGCCTGGAACAGACCCAGAGCATTGCCCGGGTCGTGGTGCACCCCACCAACCCCGACATCGTCTGGGTCGCGGCGATGGGACACCTGTTCGGCCCCAACGACGAACGTGGGGTGTACCAGAGCACCGACGGCGGGAAGAGCTGGCGCAGAGTCCTGTTCGTCGACCAGCACACCGGGGCCACCGACCTGGTCATCCATCCCACCAATCCCCAGATCTTGTGGGCGGCCACCTATCAGCGCCAGCGAACCGCGTTCGGCTTTGCCGGAGGCGGCCCGGGCAGCGGGATCTGGAAGAGCGAGAATGGGGGAGATACCTGGACCCGGGTCGCCGGTCGCGGTCTGCCCGGGGGCACCATGGGCCGGATCGGGCTCGATATCTCCCGCAGCAATCCGCAGGTCCTCTACGCCCAGATCGAGGTGGGTCCCGACCAGGAGCCAAAGGCCGCGGGAGCTCAGCCCGCCCAGGGCGGACCCGGGGGTGGCCAGGGGCAACAGAACCTGCCACCGGATGACAAAGTGTCCGGGATCTGGCGCTCGACCGACGGAGGCCAGCGCTGGGAGTTCCGAAGCAACCAGAACAACCGGCCGATGTACTACAGTCAGATCCGGATTGACCCGAGCGACGAGAACATCGTGTACACCGGGGGGGCGCCGGCCTTCAAGTCCATCGATGGCGGAAAGGAGTGGAAGGCGCTCCAGGGGATGGGGCACGTGGACCACCACGCGATCTGGA